>JAJUHI010000015.1 GCA_029267955.1 Sporobacter termitidis
ACAGCCTCGGCTGCTGACATACTAATCTCTCTCACTCTCAGGCTGGCGAAAACCGCTCTTTCGGCAGCCCGCTTTGCCATGCCCGTTTTTCGCCGCCTATTTCTCTGCTTTTTGCTCTTGACTTTTATTAGCAGGTTTCAGTTTACCGATTCTTCTCAAAACTTGTCATCAGGACAGGCTTTGTTACCTAAAGGGTACCACATTTGAGAAATTATTTCAAACAAGCGGCCGAAGCAATAAAAAACGCTCCCGCAGTATCGTGTTGCGGGAGCGGATTTTTGTCGGACGCCGGTTTTCAGGCGGTTGTCTGCGGCTGGACGGACGGCTCGGGAGCCGTCGCCGTCACGGCGCTGGTCCGGGTGACGCCCTCCTCGTCGAAGGTGATGGACAGGGTTATCTCCTCGCCCGCCCGGAACACGACGATTTCCACTGTGTCGCCGGCCTTAAAGCGCCTTTTAATCATCTTGAGCGTATCCGAGGAGGTCACCTCTTCGCCGGCCATGCTGATGATGATGTCGCCGACCTTGATCCCGGCCTTGTCGGCCGCCGAACCGTACTGGACGCTGTCCACATAGGCGCCCACATGGAGATTGTAATTTTCGGCGGCGACGCTCGTCACCGTCCGGACCGTGATGCCCATGCTGGGTTTCCCGCTGACGTAGCCGGTCGTAATCAGCTGGGTGATAATGTCGACGGCGTCGTCGATGGGAATGGCAAATCCAAGCCCCTCCACGCCGGTGCTGGCGTACTTGGCCGAGACGATGCCGATGACCTCGCCGTTGGCGTTGTACACCGGGCCGCCGGAGTTGCCGGTATTGACGGCCGCGTCAATCTGGAACATGTTGATGCTCGTGGACTCATCCACCCGGATAACCCGGTCCAGGGCGCTGACAATGCCGCTGGTCATGGAGTAATCCAGCTCGCCCAGGGGGTTGCCGACGGCGTACACGGTGTCGCCGACCCGCATACCCTCGTTGGTGCCCAGTTTAACGGGCGTGAGCCCCGTGGCGTCGATTTTAATAACGGCCACGTCGTTGTCCTTTTCATAGCCGATGATTTTCGCCTCATAGGACGAGCCGTCGTGGAGCATGACCGTCAGGGAGAAGTTCCGGTCGGCGGCATACTGAATCACGTGGTAGTTGGTGACGATATAGCCGTCGGCCGAGACGATGAAGCCCGAGCCGGAGACGGCGGAGGGCGTGCTCTGCCCGAAAATATTCGTGGTCATGCCCTGGGAGTTGACGCCCACAACCTGCTTGACGGCCATATCGTAAATTGCCGAAGAGCTCATCGCCGCCACGGGCGTCGCCGTCGACTGGTTGGTCTGATCCCCGCTCGCCGTGGGCTGGGCCGTGCTGCCGGCGGCCCCCAGCACGACCTGGTTGACGGCGCCCAGTTTGCCGGTGTCAATGCTGTACCGGATCACGCCGTAGGCGCTGCCGCCGCCGGCAAGCGCGCAGACGAGCACCAGGCATACGGCTCTTAAAAAGCCGGAGACCCTTTTCTTTTTGGACGTCTTTACCGGCGGGGTCGCGGCGCCGCCGTTGATGCCGGGGCTGTATATTGCCCGGCCGGCAGCGGCATCGCTGCGGTAAACCGGCTGCTGCCAGGCCTCATAATACGGCGTGCGGGCCGACCCGCTATCCGGCCCCTGCTGGCCGCTGCCGGCTTCCGTGCCGCCGGCGTCGGCTTGCCCGGACTCGGTTTCGCCGTTCCCGTTGGTTCTTTTATCATCTTCGGTATACTTATCATCTTCGGTATACATAGATACCCTCCTCATCCGAAATGTACAAGTATGATTTTCGATGCAATCGTATCATAAAACTTTTATATGTCCAAGTGATGAATGAAATATTAATAAATTATGAGAAATCATGAGCAAACCAATCGGAATTAAACCGCCGGGCGGACATCGGGGCCGAACGCTTGACAACGGGTGCTTCTCGTGATAGGTTGTTGGTTTACAGGAGATGATACAAATGCCGGACAATCAATACACATTTGAAAACGAGGAATATAAGAAAGCCTACCGTCATACGACGTCGCATATATTGGCGCAGGCTGTCAAACGCCTGTACCCGAAGGCAAAGCTTGCTATCGGGCCGGCCATCGCCGACGGCTTTTACTATGACTTTGATACGGAGGAGCCCTTCACGCCCGAGGTGCTGGAGCAGCTCGAGGCGGAAATGCGCAAAATCATCAAGGAGAAGCTCCCCTTGGAGCGCTTTGAGCTGCCCCGCCAGGAGGCGATCCGCTTCATGGAGGAGCGGGGCGAGCCCTACAAGGTGGAGCTGATCCGCGACCTGCCGGAGGACGCCGTCATCAGCTTTTACAAGCAGGGCGAGTTTACGGACCTCTGCGCCGGCCCGCATGTGGACAATACCGGCCGTATCAAGGGCAATGCCTTAAAGCTCACCAGCTGCACGGGCGCTTACTGGCGCGGCAACTCCGACAACAAGATGCTCCAGCGCATTTACGGCACCTGCTTTATGTCGCGGGAGGAGCTGGATAAGCACCTCGAGCGCATTGAGGAAGCCAAGCGCCGCGACCACCGCAAGCTGGGCCGCGAGCTGGACCTGTACGCCCTTTTCGACGAGGGGCCGGGCTTCCCGTTCTTCTTCCCCAAGGGCATGGTGCTGCGCAACGAGCTGGAGAGCTACTGGCGGCAGCTGCACCAGCAGTACGGCTATCAGGAGATTAAAACGCCCATCATTTTAAGCGAGGAGCTCTGGCACCGCTCCGGCCACTGGGACCACTACCAGGAGAACATGTATTTCACCAAAATCGACGAGGGCGACTTTGCCGTCAAGCCGATGAACTGCCCGGGCGCCATGCTCGCCTACAAGCGCCGGATGTGGTCCTACAAGGACCTGCCCCTGCGGATGTGCGAGCTGGGCCTTGTCCACCGCCACGAGCTGTCGGGCGCGCTGCACGGCTTAATGCGCGTGCGCGCCTTCACCCAGGATGACGCCCACATTTTTATGACGGAGGAGCAGGTCCACGACGAAATCCTTGGCGTCATCAATAAAATCGACACCGTTTACAAGCTGTTCGGCTTTAATTACCACATCGAGCTGTCCACCTGCCCGGAGGATTTCATCGGCACCCAGGAAATGCGGGAATCCAGCGAGGCCATCCTCAAGAGCGTTCTGGAGAAAAACGGGCGCGATTATGTCCTCAACCCCGGCGACGGCGCCTTCTACGGCCCGAAGATTGACTTCCATCTGGAGGACGCCATCGGGCGCACCTGGCAGTGCGGCACCATCCAGCTGGACTTCCAGATGCCCGAGCGCTTCGAGCTGGAATACACGGGCGCCGACGGCCAGAAGCACCGGCCCATCATGCTCCACACTGTCGCCTTCGGCTCCCTGGAGCGCTTTATCGGTATTTTGACGGAGCACTACGCCGGCGCGTTCCCGCTGTGGCTGGCCCCCGTTCAGGTGGTCGTCATGCCCATCACGGACCGCAGCCACGCCTACGCCGAAAGCGTGGCGGACGCCCTCAGGAAGGCCGGCTTCCGGGTTGAAACCGACGACCGGAACGAAAAAATCGGCTACAAAATCCGCGAGGCGCAGATGCAGAAGATTCCGTATATGCTTGTCCTGGGCGACAAGGAGGCGGAGACCGGCACCGTCACGGTCCGCAAACGGACCGGCGGGGACCAGGGCGCGATGAATCTGCAGGACTTCATCGCGGCGCTGACCGAAGAAAAACAGACGCGGGCTTAATAAATAACGGTCTTAACTAAAATTTTAGCCTCAGCGCGGCACAGTATTGTGCCGCGCTGAGGTTTTTTAGCGACAATATTTACATTTCATAACCTGCCAATGACTGTCGTACACTAGAAACACAGCATTTTTACAAAGGAGTTTTTCAACGTGCAAAATAAAAGAAAACTCATTTTGTCGCTTGTGATTATTTTTGCGATCAATATCGCCCTCATATCCTTCATCCAGTGCGTGCAGAACGCAAACGCCGTCTCCTACCGGAGAGGCTCCACCGGCTCCGTCGTCCGGGAAATTCAGACGCGGCTATCCAACTGGGGATATTATTTCGGCAGCATTGACGGCATTTTCGGCAGCAAGACGGAAGAGGCCGTCCGGTTTTTTCAGAGGAAAAACGGCCTGAGCCAGGACGGCGTTGCGGGCCCGGCCACCTTATCGGCCCTGGGCATCAATCCCTCCTCCGGCGCGACGTCGCGGTCCAATGACGTCAATCTCCTGGCACGCCTGATTTCTGCGGAGGCCAGGGGCGAGCCCTACCGGGGCCAGGTGGCCGTCGGCGCCGTCGTCCTCAACAGGACAAAGCACCCGTCGTTTCCCAACACCATCTCCGGCGTCATCTATCAAAAGGGCGCCTTTACATGCCTGCAGGACGGCCAGTTTTACCAGCCGGTGGCCGAAAGCGCCTATAAAGCCGCGCAGGACGCCCTCAACGGCTGGGACCCGGCCGGCGGCGCCATCTATTACTTCAACCCGAGTACCGCAACCAGCGCGTGGATCTGGTCCCGCCCGCTGATTGTCACCATCGGCAAGCACCGTTTCTGCGCGTAAAAACGAAAAGGGCGGAAAATCCGCCCCCATTCTGACGGCAAAGCCCTTCCGGCTTGTCGTCAGTTGTACATATTCATGGCTTTATCCACGCCGTCGGTGATGACCGTCTCCACGGCCTTTGCCGCCAGCCTGACCGCCTCGCCGATTACTTCGCCGTCCCTGCCCGCAAAGGTCCCCAGCACCCAGTCCGCCAGGTCGTAATCGGGGTGCGGCGGCGCGCCGACGCCGATTTTGATTCTGGGGAAAGCCTCCCCGCCGCATTTGGCGATGATGTCCTTCAGGCCGTTGTGGCCGCCGGCGGAGCCGCTGCGCCGGATGCGGAGCTTGCCCACCGGCAGCGCCGTATCGTCCGACACCACCAGCACGCGCTCCAGCGGTACCTTGTAAAACCGCATGGCCTCCCGGACCGCGTCGCCGCTTAAATTCATGTAGGTCTGCGGCTTCATCAGCAGAACCTGCGCATCGCCGATCCGACAGACGCCGGTCAGCGCCTTGAATTTCAGCCGGTCAATCCGGGTCCCCAGGGCCTTGCCCAGTATATCCGCCGTCATAAACCCCACGTTATGCCGGGTGTTGGCGTATTTCGGGCCGGGATTCCCCAAAAACACCACTATCCAGGAGATCTGGCCCGTCTTCTTCCTAAAAAACATCCCGCACCTTTTTATCGAAACAGCGTTGAGATGGAAACTTCCTCATAGACCCGCTCGATGGCCTCGGCAAACAGCGGCGCCGCCGACAGGTAGCGGATCTTCGGGCTGGGGGTTTTACCGGGATACGGAATCGTATCGGTAAAAATCAGCTCCTTGATGTAGCTGTTGTTGATTTTTTCAATGGCCTGGCCGGACAGAACGCCGTGGGTGGCGCAAGCGTATATCTCCTTGGCCTTGCCGATTTCCGTCAGCGCCTTGGCCGCGCCGCAAAGGCTCCCGGCCGTGTCCACCATGTCGTCGTAGAGGATGACGGTTTTGTCCTTGACATCGCCGATGATGTTCATCACTTCCGACTGGTTGGCCTTTTCGCGGCGCTTGTCAATAATCGCAAGACCCAGCCCCATTTTCAGCGCAAAGGTCCGCGCTCTGGCAACCGAGCCCACGTCCGGCGAAACGACCACCACGTCCTCCGCCCCTTCGCCAAACTTTCGGATGTAGTACTCGGCAAACAGGGGGCTGCCCAGCAGGTTATCCACCGGGATATCAAAAAAACCCTGTATCTGCGATGCATGCAAATCCATCGTGAGCACACGGTCGGCGCCGGCCGAGGTGATCAGGTTTGCCACAAGCTTCGCGGATATCGGGTCTCTGGCTTTCGCCTTTCTGTCCTGTCTGGCATAGCCAAAATAGGGAATTACCGCCGTAATCCGGCCGGCGGACGCGCGTTTGCAGGCGTCCACCATGATCAAAAGCTCCATCAGGTGGTCGTTGACAGGCGCGCAGGTGGATTGAATGATAAAAACATCCGAGCCGCGGACGGACTCGTACAGCGACACGGATATTTCTCCGTCGGAAAAGCTGGTGACATTCGAGTCGCCAAGCCGTATCCCTATATTGCGGCAGATGCTCTCCGCCAGCGGTTTATTGGCATTTCCCGCGAATATTTTGATATCCTTCCCGTGTGAAACCAATGTAATCCCCCTCTTTCGCTGTTGACAGGCTTATTATATCAGATTGCCGCAAAAAACAAAACCATTTCGGTTATTTTTCGGCTTTCGGCGTATTATCTCCAGGTTTTTCCACACGCCGCCATGCCGCGGCGGTCCGAGGACAATATAATACAACAAGGAGCAAAAAACAACACGCAGGGGAGTGACTTTTTTTGTTTTGTAAAAACTGCGGCGCTGTCCATACGGCGCGGGACCTTTTTTGTTTAAAGTGCGGCAGAAATCAGGCCCCGGGCGGCCCCGGCGGGAAGCTGCCGTCAGGGCGCTGCCCGGTTAAGGCCCATGAAGCAGTCTAGTCCGATGAACCTGCCGGGCGATATAACCCCGGCAAACGCGGCGGCGCGCCGGGCCAAGCTGTGCCCGAAGCAGCTGATATTGGTCTGCGCCCGGGGGAACACCGCCCAGGTATACTGCTTTGATATCGGCGAAAACGGCGACTGCCGGCTCTGCGACGGCCTGGGCCATATCGCCGGATACATCGGCAAAAACGGTTTGAGCTTTGACAAGCGCGAGGGGGACGGCTGCACCCCCGCGGGCCTGTTCCGGCTCGGCCACGCCTTCGGCTGCCGGCCAAAGCCGGATACCGCCATGGACTACCGCCCCGTGACGCCGGTAAGCTTCTGGGTTGACGATCCGGCCTCGCGCTTTTACAACACCTGGGTCGAGGGTACGGACAACAAAGACTGGTCAAGCGCCGAGCATTTGTGCATGTACCCGGACAGCTACGCCTGCGCCGTGGTCATCGAGTACAACATGCGTCCTGTTATCCCGGGCCGGGGCTCGGCCGTCTTCCTCCACTGCGGGGCCCGCCCCACCGCCGGCTGCGTCGCGGCGCCGGAAGACGCCATGTACCGCATCCTGAAATGGCTCGACCCTCATAAGTCGCCCTGCATACAGATCACACCGGCGCAGCCGGGGTACTCTGTACCCCTGTGCCCCTGAGCCCCGGACAGCCGGCTTCGCCGTCGGGCCGGCGAATTTTCTCATCAGTGTTAAAATCTCACAAAAATTCTAAAGTCCGCCCAATAAGCGCCGATATTAATAATAGACGAGGAGGCGGACACGATGGGTACATCCGTTATCGCGGTCGGCGAAAAATCGGTTATCTTTATCGACTGTCAAGGCAAAACTCCCGAGCATATCGAAGAAATCAGCAAAACGCTGGAGGAAGCCAGAGCGCTTATATCATCGTCCCCGGAAAAATCGGCCTACGTTATTACCGACATGACAAATTCGTCGTTTAACCCTGAGATTGTCAGCATGTTCAACGATTTTACAAAAGTGAATACCAAATACGTCAAGGAGAGCGTGCTTGTGGGTCTCAGCGACCAGCACAAGGTGCTTGTCTCCGTCTTCCAAAAGCTCCATAAACGGGAGTTTCACATCGTGGACACGCTGGACGAGGCAAAGGCGTATCTGGAAAGCGTTGAGTAGCCGTTAAATAACGTCAAAAGGGGTTGCAGCATGAATGAAAATGCTGCAACCCCTTTTTTATTGACTTAATTAGTCCTCGTCCACCGACCACAGCTCATAGTCTCTCTGGCCGCAAATGGGACAGACCGGTATCTTGTCGTCTTTCTTCAGCTCAACCTTATACCCGCAGGCAACGCACCTGTAGGTGCCTGTCAGCGGCGCCGCTTCACCCGCCCGGACCTTTTGCATATCTCTACCTCCGCCCGTTTATTGATGCGCTATCAGCTATGTTAACAGCTATTATAAGCGCGCCTTCCGCCGCCGTCAACGCCATCCTCAATACCGGTTGTCGTAGATGCGGGTGGATTTCTTCTCGCTGCGGGGCAGGTCGCCGATCTCCACGGGCTTGATGACGGCCACAATGCCGATTTTGGCCTTGAACTGGGTCTTGATCTCCTCGGCCAGCTGCTTGGCGTCAACCCCCGGCTCCTTCTCCACGAAGAGCGTGAGGATGTCCTTGCCGTTTAGATGGTCGATCATCACCTGGTATTCGCTGGACGCGCCGGGGATGGTCTTTAGAAGCTCGTCGATGAGGCTGGGGTAGATGATCGTGCCCTTGACCTTCACCATGTCGTCCGTCCGGCCCAGAATGGTGCCGATGCGGGGGTATTCCGAGCCGCAGGAGCAGGGTTCCGGGATAATCCGGGTCAGGTCGTGGGTCCGGTAGCGGATGAGGGGCGCGCCCTCCTTCCGCAGCGTCGTAATGACCAGCTCGCCCATCTCCCCGTCCGGCAGGTTTTTGCCGGTCTTCGGGTCGATAATCTCAAAGTAGAGATAGTCGTCCCAGTAGTGCATGTGGGGCTCGTGCTGGCAGTTGATGCCAATGCCGGGGCCGTAAACCTCCGTTAAGCCATAAATATCGTACAGCTCAACGCCCAGCTCCCCGGCGATGCGCCGGCGCATCTTTTCTCCCCAGCGTTCGGAGCCGATGATGCCCTTTTTCAGGTGAATCTTGTCCCGGAGGCCCCGCTTGGCGATCTCCTCCGCCATCAACAGGGCGTAGGAGGAGGTGGCGCACAGGACGGTGCTCTTTAGGTCCATCATCATCTGCAGCTGCTTGTCGGTGTTGCCCGGGCCCATGGGGATGGCCATGGCGCCAATGCGCTCCACGCCGGCCTGAAAACCGATGCCCGCCGTCCACAGGCCGTAGCCCGGCGTAATCTGGACCCTGTCCATATTGTTAAGCCCCGCCATGGTAAAGCAGCGGGCGAACATAACCGCCCAATCCTCCACATCCTGTTTCGTATAGGGGATGATCACCGGCGTCCCGGTGGTGCCGGAGGAGGAGTGGATGCGGACAATCCGGCCGTCCGGGACGGCCTGCAGCCCCAGGGGATACGCCTCCCGCAGATCCTCCTTGGCGGTAAAGGGCAGCTTTTCAAAGTCCTCCTGGGTTTTAATCGACGCAACGTCGATACCGGCCAGCTTCTTTTCGTAAAAGCCGCCGGCAGATTTCAGCCGGATAAGCTGGTCTTTTATAAGGTCAAATTGCGCCTGCTTCATTTTCATGGCGGTCACCTCTCTCTGTTTATTCCGCTCCGGCGGCCAGCTTGCCGGCGGCCAGCGCTTTCAGGTTCATCTCCACAAACCGGGCGTTTACCCGCTCTCTGACGGCGTTTTCCAGGTCCCCGATGGTCAGGCCCAACAGTCCGGAGGCCGCCGCGGCGCCTAAAAGCGCCGTATTGAGCACCTTGACCGAGCCGCATGATGCGGCGATTTTGCCGGCGTCCACAACGATGAGTTTATTGACGTTTTCCTTTAAGTAAGCCAGCGCCTGGGAGCCGTCGTAATCCGAGCCGGTCAGGGACGCCGTCACGGGCTTGACGGCCTTGGAGCTGACAACGACGACGCCGTCTTCCCTCAGGTACCCAAGGCTCCGGACCGCCTCCGCCGGCTCAAAGCCGATGAGCACGTCCGCGCCGCCCTTGGGCACCATGGGCGAAAATATCTCCGCGCCGATTCTCACATGGCTGACGACGCAGCCGCCCCGCTGGGCCATGCCGATGGTCTCCGCCGTCCGGACGCTCTGCCCCCGGTTCATGGCGGCCTGGGCGATCAGCTTGGAGGCCAGGACGGTGCCCTGCCCGCCCACGCCGGCCAAGATAATGCTGCTCATGCGTTTTCCGCTCCCTTCCCGATGGCTTTTACGGGGCAAACCTGGGCGCACAGGGCGCAGCCGTAGCAGAGAGACGGCTCGATCTGCGCCTTTTTGCCGCCTAATGATATGGCCGGGCACCCCAGCTCCCGGATGCACTTTTTACAGCCCACGCAGGTATTTTCATCCACCGCGAGCACCGGGTCCGGCTTCCGGACGGCGATACAGGGCGACTCGAACACAACGGCGGAGACGCCCGGGCTGTCGGCGGCTTTTTGCACCGCCGCCACGGCCTTCTCCAAATCAAAGGGCTCAGCCGTGACAACCTCCTCGACGCCCAGCGCCTTCAAAATCCCCGGTATGCTGAGCTTCGGCGCGGGCTTGCCCATCAGCGTTTTTCCCGTGCCGGGGTGCTCCTGCTGGCCGGTCATGGCGGTTGTTGCGTTGTCCAGCACCACCAGCGTGATATCGCTGCCGTTATACACGGCGTTGACGACGCCGGTCAGGCCCGAGGCAAAAAAGGTGGAGTCGCCGATAAATGCAAAATGCTTGACGCCCGGCTGGACATGCGCCAGCCCCTGGGCAATCGTGACGTCTGCGCCCATGCACAGGCAGGTGTCCACCATGTCCAGCGGCTGGGCGTTGCCCAAGGTGTAACAGCCGATATCGCCGGCAAACACGGCTTTTCGGCCCTTCATGGCCTGCTTCACCGCGTAGAAGGAGCCCCGGTGGGGGCAGCCGGCGCACAGGACCGGCGGCCGTACCGGCAGGCCCGGCAAGCTCGGCGGCGTCTTCGGCGCGGGCAGGCCCAGGTACTTATGTAAGACCGCTTTTACCGATTCCACGCTGTTTTCGCCGGCTTTCTGCACGTCGCCGGTCAGCTTGCCCCGGATGGCGACGTTCAGACGGTGCTTGCCGCAGAGGTAAACCAGCTCCCGCTCGATGACGGGGTCCAGCTCCTCGAACACCATCACCTCGTCGAGGCCGTCCAGAAACTCCAGCGCCAGCTTCTCCGGGAAGGGGTGCGGCGTCGCCACGCGGAAAAGCTTTACCTCCGCATCCCCCAGCGCCTCCCGGACATACGCCCAGCTGATGCCGCCGGTAGCAATCCCCTTTTTACCGGTAGTATTCTTATTGCTGATTGTATTGAAACGGTAAGCGGAAAGTTCGTCCCCCAGCCTGGGGTTGCGTTCCTCAATCCGCAGATGGTTCCGATAGGACAGCGCCGGGAAAATGACCCATTTCGGGTCTTTTATAAAGCCTTCCACAGGCCTGCGGGGCAGCGGATTGCCCAGCTCCATGGAGACGCAGCCGTGGCAGACCCGGGTGGTCGGCCGGAGGAGCACCGGCGTCTCGTACTTTTCCGACAGGTCGAAGGCGTCTTTGACCATTTCGTACGCCTCCTCGGGAGAAGAGGGGTCAAAGACCGGCAGCTTGGAAAAGCGGGCAAAGTGCCGCGTGTCCTGCTCGGTCTGGCTGGAAATCGGCCCCGGGTCGTCGGCCACAACGATCACCATACCGCCCTTGACGCCCACATAAGCAAGGCTCATCAGCGGGTCGGCGGCCACGTTGAGCCCCACCTGCTTCATGGTCACCAGCGTCCGCGCCCCGGCGTAGGACGCGCCGGCGGCGACCTCCAGGGCCGCCTTTTCGTTTACCGACCACTCCACGTAAATCCCGCCGTCGTTTTCCCTCGCCACCGTCTCCAAAATCTCCGTCGACGGCGTGCCGGGATACCCGCACGCCAGGTGCACCCCGGCGTGAATCGCTCCCAGGGCGATGGCCTCGTTGCCCATCAAAAACCGCTTCATATCTCTCCCCCGTTTCCACATAAACAAAAATCTGTCCTTTTATCAAAGGACAGATCATCAATCTGCGGTACCACCTTTGTTGGCCGCCCGCACAGAGCATGCGCGCAGACCCACTCTCGTGCCGATAACGCCGGCGCTGCGTCTTGGATACTCGACGGGGCGCCATTATCCCGTCTTTCCCCTCGCCCTCCGTGAACCATTTGTCCGGGCAGCTTTCCGCGGCGCTCCCACCAGCCGGTCCGCCAGGGACCGGTTACGCCGCTCTCTGCGGGCGCTCTCCCGGTTTTACTCTCACATCACAGGTTTTTCAAAATATGTAGTTGAAAGGTACCACGAGAGCGGGTGTTTTGTCAAGGGCGGGATGTAAAAACAGGGCGGGCTGTCAAATAAATCGGGCAAGCCGGCTGGCTTAAAGAACCAGATGGTATAAGCTGTCATATGCTGTACAGAATCCAGAAAGTTAGGGGTGCAGCATGTTTTCTATTGACGTTAATTGGATACGCCAAAACGGAAAGAAATTCTCTCCCAGCTTACGGCGCAAAGCCTTAGACTGGAATCGCCCGATTAGATTTATTCCCTGCTTTATGCAGTCTCTGATAAAGAAAATCATCCAGCCGCTGCGCAAGGTCCCGGTTATCGTCCAGGTGGAACAGGGCGAGGCCGACGTTTCAATCAGCGCGGTGGCAAGCGTTTCCGGCTGCCGCATCAAAAAAAGCCTGCCCGTCATCAACGGCTTTTCGGCAAAGGTCAGCGAAAAAGCGCTGAGAAACCTTGTCGAAAACGAGCAGGTGAAAAAAATATGGCATGACACCAAGGTTAAGGCAGTATTGGACATCGCCTCCGAGGCGGTGGGCGCCAGCCCCTTATGGTCCACGGACGTTACGGGCAAGGATGTGGTGGTCGCGGTCCTGGATACCGGTATTTATGAGCATCCGGACCTCTCCGGCAGAATCATCGCGTTCAAGGACTTTGTCAAAAACCGAAAAAAGCCCTATGACGACAACGGGCACGGGACCCATGTGGCGGGCGACATCGCGTCCGACGGCAGCAGTTCAAACCATGCGTACCGGGCGCCGGCGCCCGAGGCCAAGCTGGTGGGCGTCAAGGTGCTCGACCGGTTCGGCTCCGGCTACCTGTCCGACGTGATTGACGGCATCCAGTGGTGTATCGACAACAAGGACCGTCTGAATATCAGCGTGATCAACATGTCGCTGGGCGGCCAGGCCATGCTGCCCTATACGGAAGACCCGGTCTGCCTGGCTGTCGAAGCCGCCTGGAACTCCGGCATCGTCGTGTGCGCCGCCGCCGGCAACGAAGGCCCCGAGCGCAGCACCATCGCCACGCCGGGCATCGATCCGCTGGTCATAACGGTGGGGGCAACGGACGACCTGAACACCGCGCCCATCGCCGACGACGCCGTCGCCGGCTTCTCCAGCCGGGGTCCGACCATCGACGGCCTTATAAAGCCGGATGTCCTATCACCCGGGACGAGCATCGTGTCCCTGCGCGCGCCGGGGTCCTATTTGGATAAGCAGACCAAGAAGTCACGAATCGGCAAGTGGTATGTGTCGCTTTCCGGCACCTCGATGGCCACGCCCGTCTGTTCCGGCGTTGTCGCGCAAATCCTTCAGGTCAATCCGGCGCTGACGCCCGACGGGGTCAAGTCCCTTCTGACGTCGACGGCATCCAGTTTGCAGCTGGACCCCAATATCCAGGGGGCCGGCATCATCAACGCGCAGAAGGCTGTCGAATCAATATCAGCTTAAACAACAAAGGGGTATTGTCTCCTAAACGGGACAATACCCCTGGTACATTTAATGACGCCCCAGTATCTCCAGCAGCTCCTCCGGCTTGTCGATAATCCATTTTGCGCCCTTTTCCTCAAGGAGGGCCCGGTCGCGAAAGCCCCAGGTGACGCCCACAAAGGGGAGCCCGGCGTTTTTGGCGGTCTCGGCGTCCACCTCGGAATCGCCCACATAGACCGCCTCGTCGGCTGTCGACCCCAGCGCCTCCAGCGCCTTGTACACCGTGTCCGGCGCCGGCTTTTTGGCAACGCCCGGGGCTTCGCCCACGGCCACCGCGACGGCGTCTCCAAAATAAAAGGGCGTCAGCTCCTTGACGGCGTCGTCAAATTTGTTCGAGACAATCGCCAGCTTAAACCCCCGGTCCCGGAGCAATGACAACAGCTCCGGGATTCCCGCGTACGGCCCCGTTTTGATCTGCATGTGGGCCTCATAATAGGTCTTAAAGGCGGCCAGGCAGTCCACAAACTGGGGGTTTGCCTTCCCGCCGGGGACGCACAGCTCCACAAGGCGGCCGACGCCGTTACCCACAAAGCGCCGGACCTCGTCCATCGTCCGGGCTGGATAACCGAACAGGGCCATGGTGTGGTTGACGCTGTCGGTCAGGTCCTCCAGCGTATTGAGGACGGTGCCGTCCATATCAAAAATAACCGTGTTGTATTGTGCCATTGTGTCTCCCTTTGCGTATCGGCTTTGCGTTTTATGCTTTGCGCCGGCGGCGGATATGCGGCCCCGTCTAAAAGCGCCCCTAGCATTCCTCCGCCGCATCCAATGGCGGCGCTTCCTGGGGGACAAGCGCCCGGCGCTTTTTCCAGATGCCGCTGTAATAATAAATCATGCAGATGATCGTATTGACGTAGGCGGCAAGCCCGTAGCCCAAGAACCACCCCATCAGCCCCATGTTAAACACCCTGGATAACAGCAGGCTGATAACAATCCGGCTCACAAACCCGTCCAAAAGCGCGATAATCATCACGAGCCTGGCATTGCCGATGCCCTCGATAAAGGCCTGGTACGGGCACATCATGGTGGTGGCGGGCAGGGAGACGACCAGCGCCAGCATGAACATCGGCGCCATCTCCAATACCTCCGGGTCGGAGGTAAAAATCGAGTAAATCTCCCGCGGGAAGAAGTAGTACAGCGTCATGAAAAACACGGCGGCCACCGCGCTGACGGCGGCGGCGATAGTCACCGTCTTTTTGATTCGGTCGTGCTTGCCCGCGCCCATGTTCTGGGCCACCATGGTGGCGGTGGCCATCATGATGCCCGCAACGACAACCCAGGGTATCTGCTCGATTCTCGTACCGGTGCCGAAGGTGGCCGACGCGGTCAGGCCGTACTGGTTGATGAACTTGTTGACGAACAGCATGGAAATGCAGATGGCGCTGTTCTGCATGGCAAAGGGCA
Organism: Sporobacter termitidis; assembly: GCA_029267955.1. Taxonomy (GTDB): domain Bacteria; phylum Bacillota; class Clostridia; order Oscillospirales; family Oscillospiraceae; genus Sporobacter; species Sporobacter termitidis_A. The sequence continues at coordinate 14,799 of JAJUHI010000015.1, forward strand.
GCGCCAGCTTCAGCAGCTTCTTTAAGTATCCCGTGTCAATCCGAAAGCTCTGCCGCTTAAAATCAAACCCGAAGGCCGCCCTGTTTTTGTACAGATACCGGATGGATATGGCAAGGGATACCGCCTGGCCGATTATCGTGGCGACGGCGGCGCCGGCCACGCCCCAGCCGAACAAAGCCACAAAAACATAGTCCAGCACCAGGTTCGTCCCGGCGGCGATGGCCACAAACATCAGCGGGTGCCTGGAATCGCCCATGCCCCGCAGGATGGCGGACACCAGATTGTAGCCGAAGGTAAAGGTGGTGCCGATGAAAACAATCATCAGGTAGCCCACCGCCTCGTCGAAGGCCTCCGGCGGCGTGCTGAGCAGCCGCAGCACGGGCTTGGAGATAAAAAGCCCGAGAACCGTCACGAAAAGCGCCACGATAAAAAGGGCGCTGGCGACGGTGCCGATGGTTTTTTTCAGGTCCTCGCGCCGGCCCGCGCCCACCAGCTGGGAGATGATGATCTGGCCGCCGTTTGTAAAGCCCATGCACAGGGCGGTGGTCAGCCAGATGAACTGGGACGAGGTGCTGACGGCGCTGAGGCCGGCGCTGCCCACAAAATGCCCCACAATCATCATATCCACCATGCTGTAGGCGGTCTGGAGAAGCGTGGACAGCATAAAGGGCAGGGCAAATGTCAGAAGCTTTCTTGTCACGCTTCCCGTGGTCAGGTCGTTGATGATTTCTTTTTGCATCAGGTTTCCTCCGGAGTTTTTATGTTTACTTCCTGCCGGCGCTTATAAGCCGCGATTTGCCGGGATTTTGGCGCGGCACCTCTATATTACACTAATTTGGACGGATTTGCATGCACAAAACTGACGGCGTCATAACCATTTTAGATAGCTCCGTTTGACACAGGGCGCAAATTGGATTAGACTTTGATAAAAATGGAAATGCCCGGATATAGTCCGCGGCGGCAAAGGATGTGTGTTTATGGGCAGGTACAAAAACTTCAAGCTGGTGCTCTTCTGCACGGCGCAGAACATGGCAAACCTCTCGGAGAAGGCGCTCCGAAAGCAGCTGGCGTTTTTCCAGCACTACTGCGGCTGCGACAAGGTCTACTTGGAGCCCTACCGGGACGGCCTTATGATTCCCGAGGCGCAGCTGGACATGCTCATACGTGTGTTCAGGGAAAACGGCGTGGCGGTGTCGGGCGCCCTGACCACCACCTGCAACGACCTGACGGAGGACGACGGGGACAAATACCGCTTTGCCGGCACCTACTGCTACGTCAACAAGGACATGCGCGCCCACCTGGTCAAAACCGTGGAATACGCGGCCAGGCACTTTGACGAGATCATCCTGGACGACTGGTTTTTTACCGCCTGCACCTGCCAGGAGTGCCGCGCGGCCAAGGGCGGCCGCAGCTGGGCGGATTTCCGCACGGCGCTATTAGCCGAGGTCAGCGAGAACCTCATCGTCCGTCCGGCCCGGGCGGTAAACCCGAACTGCAGGCTGATTATCAAATACCCCAACTGGTCGGAGGCGTACCAGGAATCCGGCTACAACCCGGATGTCCAGCGCCATATCTTCGATATGGTCTACACCGGCACCGAAACGCGGGACACGGCAAACTCCGACCAGCATCTGCCCCGTTATCTGAGCTATTCCCTCGTCCGCCTGATGGAAAACTACGCCCCCGGCCGAAACGGCGGCGCCTGGTTCGACCCTTACGGCTGCACGCCCATTGACTACTACCTGGAGCAGGGGTATCTGTCGGCCTTTGCCCGGGCCAGGGAGTTAACGCTCTTCTGCTGGGGCGACCTGTACAAAAACCGGGTGGTGACGCCTCTGGGCCTCCAACTGGAGCAAATCGACGATTTCCTGGACCAGGCCGGCGCGCCCGCGGGCACCCCCTGCTATCTGCCGGCCGGCGCCCAGGGGGAGGACCATCTGGAAGACTTTTTGGGCATGGCGGGCATACCGATAGAGCCCGTGCCGGACTTCCCAACGGACGCCAAGTCCGTCTTTTTAACCGTCCAGGCGCTGGATGACCCGGACATCATCGGCAAGCTGGAGCGGTTTGTGGCCGCCGGCGGCAAGGCCATTGTCACCTCAGGCTTTATGATAGAAGCCCTTCAGAACAGCCGCGGTATCGAGCAGCTGACCTCCATCCGTTACCGGGGCCGCCGGTTCCGCACAAACCAGTTCAGGGGCGGCGGCGTCCTGGGCTCCGGCCCGGCCTGGTCCCGCCATGAGCTGACCTTCCCGCTCTTGGAGCACCGCAACAACACCACCTGGACGCTCTATAAGGCCGTCGTCGGCGAAGAAAATTACCCCATCCTGATGCGGGATACATACGGCAAGGGCCAGCTTGTCACGTTGGTCGCGCCGGACGAATACGGCTATATCTACAGCCTGCCCGCCCCTGCCCTGGAGGCCATCCGCGCCGAGTTTGCCGACGCGGTCCCCTATTATCTTAATGGGCCGGGCCAGGCGTCCCTATTCGCCTATGACAACGACACCTTCGCCCTCTACCTCTACACCGGCGGGCTCGTGTCCGGCAGCTATGGCATCACGGTGATGGGCAACGCCGTTTCCATCTCCAGCCTCACGAATCCCGACATGGTGCTAAAGCCCTCCGGCAGAGGGGTGACCGCGAGTATCTTTGACCCGCCCAGCTGGGCGAAAAACACCACAACCTTTGATATCCCCATGCTCTCCCCCGGCGACCTGAATTTCTTTAAAATCAACTGGTCCGAAAACCGCCATGACCCCCGCCCCGCTTTCCGGGCCGTCTCCGCTCCGGAAACCCGGCGCCGCGAGGAGGAGTAACGGCGCGCCAAAGGGCCAGACGGGAATTTCTTACGCGGAGCTGCATAACCTCATGCTGTCGTATCTGGAGGATTAGTCAGCATCAGGTGTTTGTTTAGGCGGGGTTATATGGTCAATTTTGAGTATTACAAGGTCTTTTACCACGTGGCGACGCTGGGGAGCATCTCCCAGGCGGCTGAGGCCCTCTATATCTCTCAGCCTGCCGTCAGCCGGACAATCAAAATCCTTGAAAACACCCTAGGCGGCACCCTGTTTTACCGGACGCCCGAGGGCGTCCGGCTGACGCCGGAGGGGCAGCTGCTCTATGACCATGTCGCCCGGGGGTACGAGTGCTTCATGCAGGCCGAAAGCAGCTACAGGCAGCTTTTTGACCTGCAGGGCGGCGAGCTTCGCATCGGCGCCAGCGATATGACATTGCGGTTTTTTCTCCTGCCGTACCTGGAGCAATTTAACGCCCTGTACCCAAAGGTCAAGATCATGGTGACCAACGGGCCAACGCCTGAAACGCTGGAGGATTTGCGCCGGGGCAGGATTGATTTCGGCGTCGTCAGCGCGCCGGTACCGGAAAACCCGGAGATCGACGTCATACCCGTCGGCAAGATTGAGGATATCTTTGTGGCCGGAGAGAAATTCAGCCGCCTGAAAACGTCGCCTGTCGACCTGCGGGACCTCAATAAGTACCCGGTTATCTGCCTGGAGAAGAACACCAGTACCAGGATGTATGTGGATCAGGTGTTCCGGCAGTACGGCGCGGCGCTCGTCCCCGAATTTGAGCTGGCCACCAGCGACCTGATCGTCCAGTTTGCCCTGCGGGGCCTGGGGATCGGCTGCGTGGTCCGGGATTTTGCCCGCCAACAGCTGGAGGACGGCGCGCTGTTCGATCTGCCGCTGGCGGTCCCCATACCGCCGAGAGAACTCTCCATCGTCAAACTCCGGAAAATCCCCCTCTCCCCCGCCGGTCAGAAGCTGCTGGACATGATTATATAAGCAAATCTTATATTTCTCATAACGAATATCAATTTTACTTATATCTCCCTTTTAGAATATGATGGTTGTGTAAACGGCATTCATATTTGAAAGGGAGGTTTTGATATGGTACGGGCAGTTGTGGGCGGCAATTGGGGCGACGAGGGCAAGGGGAAAATGACGGACCTGCTGGCAGCCGGCGCGGACATTGTGGTGCGTTTTCAGGGCGGCGCCAACGCGGGGCATACCATCGTCAACGAGTTTGGGAAATTCGCCCTGCACCTGCTGCCGTCGGGCGTATTTCACCGCCATGTGACCAATGTGATCGCCCAGGGCGTGGCGCTCCATGTCCCCACATTGTTTGACGAACTGGACCATCTGGCCCGCCGGGGCGTCCCGGCGCCGAACCTTCTCGTCTCCGACAGGGCGCAGCTTTTGATGCCGTATCACGTCCTGCAGGACGAACTGGAAGAAGAGCGGCTGGGCGGCAGGGCTTTCGGCTCAACCCGCTCCGGCATCGCCCCTTTTTATTCGGATAAATATCTCAAAACCGGTATTCAGGTGGCCGACCTGTATAACACGGCGCTGCTGCGTGAAAAAATCGACGCCTGCTGCCGGGTAAAAAACCGGCTGCTCGGCAGCATCTACAGCGTCCCGGGTCTTGACGCCGACGCGGTCTATCGGGAGATTATCTCATATAAAGACCGGCTTGAGCCGATGGTCGCCGACACGGCGCGGTTTTTAAATCAGGCGGTGTCCGACGGGAAGGAAATCCTGCTGGAAGGGCAGCTGGGCGCATTGAAGGACCCCGACAACGGCATCTACCCCTATACAACGTCCTCGTCTCCCCTGGCGGGTTTCGCGTCCGTGGGCGCCGGCATCCCGCCCGGTGCCATCCAAACGGTGATCACCGTCGTCAAGGCGTATTCCAGCTGCGTCGGCGCGGGGCCTTTTGTCACGGAGCTCTTCGGCGGGGAGGCGGATACCCTGCGGCGGCGGGGCGGGGACGGCGGCGAATACGGCGCCACCACCGGCAGGCCCCGGCGGGTGGGCTGGTTTGACGCGGTGGCCACCCGGTATGGCTGCATGCTGCAGGGGGCGACGGCGGTCGCCCTGACGCTCTTGGACGTGCTGGGCTATCTTGAAAAAATCCCCGTCTGCGTGGCATACAAAATAGACGGTAAAACGGTTGACAGTTTTCCCGTAACATCCAAGCTTGAAAGGGCGGAGCCCGTTTACGAGCTTTTGGACGGCTGGCAGTGCGATATCCGGAAGGTCCGGCAGTATGACGACCTGCCGCAAAGCGCCCGGAGATACGTGGAGTTTATTGAGAACCAGATCGGGTATCCCGTGACGTATATCTCCAACGGGCCCGGGCGGGAAAATATTACATTGCGGTTACGAAAGGGCGCGGCGGATTGACAGGCCGGCGTTTGCGTGGTATGGTACGCATGTAAAATTTGTCATTTTCATAGTGAAAGGGGCTGTGTTGATGTCCGTGTTTGTAAAGGTGGCCGCGGCCTAAAACCGAATATCGGGCGCGGGTAAATCGGAGGGGGGACCCCTTTCATTTGCCGTGCCGTTATGAGCAACCTTTCGTGAAAGCTTAATAAGCCTCTTTAAAGGGGGTTTGACAGGCACACTGAAAAGGTGTGCCTGTGTTTTTTAACACGCCATCTTTAAAGTGCCGCAGCAAGCTGCCGAAGGCTGCCTGCTGCGGCATTTTTGCGCCCATTTACAGACTGTCAAAAGAATGGAGCCGATGTCTATGTTAAGCCTTATTAAGACGCTCAACCACTTGAAATTACTGAATAATTTTCGGAGGAAGATAAGCCTTGAACCTGATGGATTACGGTTTTATACCGACAATGATGCCGGAAAACGAAAACGGCCTGCCGGCCAGGGTCACCGCCGTCCACAAGGAGCGGTACGCGCTGGTCTGTGAGCACGGCGAGTGCTGCGGGCGGTTAAAGGGCAGCGTCTATTACGGCGGCGGCCCGGCCAGCGGCGCCAACCAGGACTACCCCACGGCGGGCGACTTTGTGCTGATACGCTACAACCCCAGCGGCGACAGCGTGATCTACAAAACGCTGCCGCGCCGGTCAAAGTTTGCCCGCAGCGACAGCTCGGGCCACGGGGGAGATTACGCGAAAACCATCAAGGAGCAGGTGGTGGCGGCCAACTTTGACTATGTGTTTATCCTGTCGTCGTTAAACCAGGACTTTAACGTGCGCCGGCTCGAGCGCTATCTGGCGCTGGCATGGCAGAGCGGCGCGGTACCGGCGCTGGTGCTGACAAAAGCCGACCTGGCCGGCGATTATTCGGCGCGGCTGCGCGCTGCGGAGAAGGCGGCGCCGGGCGTCGGCGTCTACCCCGTCAGCGCCAAAACGGGGGAGGGCATCAAAGCCCTGTCGGAATACCTCAAGCCGCGGAAAACCATCGTGCTGCTGGGCTCCTCCGGCGTGGGTAAGTCCAGCCTGATAAACGCCCTGGCGGGCCGGGAGCTGATGGCGGTGCAGGAGATCCGGGAAGACGACGGCCGGGGCCGGCACACCACCACCCGCCGGCAGCTTTTAATGCTCAAGGGCGGCGCGATGGTCATCGACACGCCGGGCATGCGGGAGCTGGGCATGTGGGACGTGTCCGACGGGCTGGGCGGTGCCTTTGACGATGTGGCGCGGTATATCGGCCGGTGCCGGTTCTCCGACTGCAGGCACCAGACCGAGCCGGGCTGCGCCGTCAAGGCGGCGCTGCAGGAGGGCGCCTTGTCCCAGGACCGCTGGAACAGTTATCTGAGCCTGCGACGCGAGGCCCGGTACGCGGACGACAAGGCGGGGGCCCTGCGGGACCGGCGGAAAAAGGGCAAGGAGATTGCCCTGTATGCAAAGCAGCTTAAAAAGGCCGATTACCGGCACGATGCCTGTACGGAGAGCTTTACCTGCAAGGTCTGCGGACGCCTGATCGCGCCGGAGGGCGCCGGCAGCCAGCACCGCAACCACTGCCCCAAATGCCTCTCCAGCGTCCATGTGGACGATACACCGGGGGACAGGGCGTCCCTGTGCGGCGGCATCATGGACCCGATCGGCGTCTGGGTGTGCAAAAACGGCGAGTGGGCCATCATCCACCGGTGCCGGTCCTGCGGCGAACTGCACGCCAACAGGATCGCCGCCGACGACAACCCCGCCCTGCTCCTATCCATTGCGGTCAAGCCCCTGGCCGTCCCGCCCTTCCCGCTGGAGCTGCTGGAGGAAAGCCTGGACAACGGCAAGTAAAACCACACACCACACACAAAGAAGCTGCCCACACAAAACCTGAAGGGTTTTGTGGGCAGCTTCAGTTTGTTGTCAAACCTGATAAATGCGAAGCTTTCTCGTATTTGCAAGATTTGCCTGCAATCTGTGCGTACGACAACCAACCTCGCAGGAGCGGCCCTGCGTTGCTGCCCGCCGTAGGGCGCGGCTTCCCAGACGCGCCGCTTTTCCGTACGAGGGCGCGACGGTCTCAGCGTCCGTGAAAAAAACGTGGATTCCCGCCTGCGCGGGAATGACAGCGGCTTTGCCGACAGTTCAAAGCGCCGGGAGGTAGCCCGGCGCTTCTTTTTTAAGTTGTGCGCTTATGACTTGAGCTTTTTGACCGCTTCGATCAGGACCGGGACAATCTGCTTCAGATTGCCGACGACGCCGTAATCGGCCACCTCGAAGATCGGGGCGTCCGCGTCGCGGTTGATGGCGACAACCACGTCGGAACCGGTCATACCGGCCAGATGCTGGATCGCGCCGGAAATGCCGCAGGCGATATACAGCTTCGGGCTGACGGTCTTACCGGTCTGGCCGACCTGGGTAATCTGCGGTATCCAGCCCGCGTCAACAGCGGCGCGGGACGCGCCCACGGCGCCGCCCAGGAGGTCCGCCAGCTCCTTGAGC
>JAJUHI010000016.1 GCA_029267955.1 Sporobacter termitidis
CCTCTGCCAAGGAGGATGATCCCGCCGCGGATATTTGTCTCCTTGACAATGCGGACATATTTATGGCATTGATGTTCGCTCAGGATAAGTGTCATAATCACAAACGGCTGTTTGGCGCACAGCTCCCTTGATTGCTTATCCATGACGACCTCCTTTAGATCGCTCTTTTGAAATAGCAGGGCCGGATGCCTTGCGTGATTTTGCCTGATAAATGGCGCCGAGCAATTCGATTGCGATAATCGGCATCATCGCGACGATGGCGATCATGCCAAAGCCGTCCGCCACCACATCAGCCGTCGGCACCTGCGCCGCGACACCCTGGACGAAGGCCAGGGAGAAGGTGGCCGTCATCGGTCCGGAGGCAACGCCGCCGGCATCAAATGCCATACCCACAAACAAGTCGGGCACGAAGAACGCCAGCAGCACAGAAAGGCCAAACCCGGGCAGCAGGTACATCCACAGCTGGATACCGGGGATAAGCGTCCTCAGGGCGGACATAAAGATGGACAGGCCGACCGCTACGGACAAGAAAATGAGAACCAGATTGCGCTTGACCGATCCGCCGGTGATGTCCTCCACCTGACTCGTCAGCACGTGTACGGCCGGCTCGGCCAGGACCGTTGTCAGCCCGAGCAGCAGGGCGACAAGGAGCACCGGGAATTTTGATTCCATCGAGGCAAGCTGCACGCCCAGCTGGGCGCCCACCGCCATAAAGCCGCCGTTAACGCCCAGTAAGAATATCACAAGCCCTATATAGGTTAGGATGATGCCCCGGACAATATTGATGACCTTGCTCCTTTTGTATTTAAAGAAAAAAACCTGGAAGAGTATAAAAACAATAATAATCGGCAGCAGCGTCAGGAAAGACTCCCAGGCAATGTGAAACAGCTTGGAGCCGTATGTTTCCAACAGACTTGTGTTATATAGGTCCGTTTCCGGCAAAGCGCCGGTCAGTTTGCCGCCTTTAAGAAACAAGCCGGCAATCAAAACGCCGAGAATCGCACCCGTCGACGATATGCCAACCAGCCCAAAGCTGTCGGCTTCACTCAGCTTGCTGTCTTTTTTCATGGCGGAGATACCGGCGGCCAGGGACAGCATGAAAGGAACCGTAATCGCGCCTGTCGTGGCTCCGGAAGCGTCAAAGGATATGGCCAGAAAATCAGGCGAGGAGAATAATGACAAAACAAAAATCAGCCCATAAGCGCCCGTAAACACAAATTTCAGCCGGACATCCTTCAGGATGCGCAGCATGCCAAGGGTCATCATGACGCCGATTCCAATGGAGACGGCCACTACCATCAGGATATTGTCAAACTGGCCGGAGGTCACGCTGTCCACCTGTTTTGCCAGTATGTGCAGGTCCGGCTCGGCATAGGAAATAAAATAACCCAAAATCAAGCTTACTGTCAAGATCACCGCGTAGCTGTTTGAACGGGTTATGGCATTACCAACGCCATGCCCAATGGGTTCAAGCCCCTGGTTTATCCCGAACAGGAATACCGTCAGGCCGATAATGACAAGAACGGAGCCGATGAGAAAAGCATATAGCATCGTCGAGTCCAATGGACTGACGGTAAAATGGAGTATCAATACAATAAATGTTATCGGTAAAACCGCCGTCAGCACTTCTTTCAATTTGTCGGTTAACTCGCTCAAATAATCACCTCTTTATCAATTCTTTGTCACCCAGCCGTCCGATTTCCCCCGCCCTTTTACGCCTTCCGCTGTGTCCCGATCCGGCACAAACTCCAATATGTCGTCCACCTTGCAGCGCAGCACCCGGCAGATGCTTTCAATGCTCTCAAGGGAGACATAATCGTTCCTTTTCAGTCTCGTGATAATGTTGGCGCTGAATCCAGCCTGCTTTTGAAGCTGGGCATTTGTCATGCCTTTTTCAATCATCGCATGAAAAAGCTTTTTGTAACAAACGGCCATATGACACCTCCGGCAGGAACTTATTCATTATATCACGAAAAGATGAAATAATCCACGAAAAAATGAAGGTCTCCATGCGTCCTGTTTCATCACCAATCGACGGCAGAAAAAAATCGGCACAGCCGGTAACATGTACCAATGCCTGCCGATATTATTCTGATTTAAAGCCGCGCCCATACAGCCTATCATAATCTGACCTCAATATGGAATATTGCAGGCAATCGCAGATTTCTCCCGCCAGCAGCGAGCCGCCACAGAAACTGAATTCAAGCAAAAAAGAGCCTAATCTTTCGATTAAGCTCTTTTTTAACTTGGTCAATTGATTTTCGCGCCCGATTAGTCCGTCACATAGGGCAGCAGGGCGATCTGACGCGCGCGCTTGATGGCGACCATCAGCTGGCGCTGATGGTGGGCGCAGGTGCCCGTCGTGCGGCGGGGCAGAATCTTGCTGCGCTCGGAGATAAACCGGCGGAGTCTCGCCGTGTCTTTATAATCAATGACCTGGCATTTGTCAACGCAGAACTGGCATACCTTCCTGCGTTTACGGCCATGGGCCTTGCCGTCTCTTTCCGTAGCCAAGGGATATTCCTCCTATCCTGTCAAAATACAATAACCGGTCAAGCCGAATCCAAACCGCTAAAGCGGTTGGCGTCAGAACGGCAGGTCGCCGTCGTCATCCTCAAGCTCGGCAAAGTCCGAACCGGTAACCGGCATCTGATAACCGGCGTAGTCGGCTTTGTCGGCGGAGGCGTAGCTGGCGCCGCCTTCCCGGCTTTTCTTGCTTTCGGTAAAATAAATGTTGTCGGCAACCACTTCCGCCGAACGGCGCTTGTTGCCGTCCTTGTCCGTCCAGTCACGAATCTGGAGCCGTCCCGTCACCGCCGCCATTTGGCCCTTGGTGAAGTATTTGCAGACGAATTCCGCCGTATTGCGCCATGCGACAATGTCGATGAAATCGGTCTGCCTTTCACCGCCATCCTTCGGCGTGTAGCCCCTGTCGACAGCCAGCGAGAAGGTAGCCACCGGGGTGCCCGACTGCGTGTGCCTGAGTTCCGGATCGCGTGTTAATCTACCCATCAGAACGACTTGATTCATGACTGCCTCCTATTCACCGATGACGGTGATCAGAGAACGCATCACACCGTCCGTAATTTTGAGAACACGGTCCAGCTCAGCGGGGAACTGCGGCGGGGACTGGAATTTTGCGAGGACATAGTACCCTTCCGGTTTGTCGTTGATCAGGTACGCGAGTTTGCGCTTGCCAATCTCCTCGTGCTCATTGAGTGTCCCATTGGCCTCGATAAGCGCTTTGAATTTCTCCACAATTGCGGCGATCTCCTCTTCACCCTTATCAAGGTCGATGATGTACATGAGCTCGTAATTTGCCGATGTTTTTGCCATCATTTGCACCTCCTTTTGGACATATGGCCCCCGGTAAATTCCGGGAGCAAGGATTGTCGTCTTAATTAGACGCGGGGCCTGTCAAATTTAGGCCCAAGGGCACACGCTTTGCGTAGGCTACATAATTATACATGAAAAATGGGGATTGTCAACGTAAAGATGAAAAGCCCGTTTGTTGTTGCCATGCCGCCGGTTTGACAATCTCCGGCCGGAGACCCAATCAGCCGCCGCCCTTTCCTTCCTGAATATACCATATTTTGTCAAAAAAGTAAAGAAAAAAGCGGTTCCCGCGTCTTTTAGACAACGGAAACCGCTCTTTTTTATATGTGCGGATTATTCCTGAATCCCCGGGAGTTTGGGGATGGCGTCAAAGCCGCGCCTTAAATCTTCGTCCGTCGGTATATAGTCGCTCATGGAACCGTCGTTATAGGACGCATACGCCGTCATGTCGAAGTAGCCCGTGCCGGACAGGCCGAAGAGGATCGTTTTGGCTTCGCCGGATTCCCTGCATTTTAGCGCCTCGTCGATGGCCACCCGGATGGCGTGGGCCGATTCCGGCGCGGGCAGGATGCCCTCCACCTTGGCAAAGGTCTTTGCTGCTTCAAACACGCTGGTCTGCTCCACGGCGCGGGCCTCGTCAATGTAGCCGTCATGGTACAGCTGCGAGATAATCGGGCTCATGCCGTGATACCGGAGACCGCCGGCGTGGTTGGACGGCGGGAGGAAGGTCGCGCCCAGGGTGTACATCTTGGCAAGGGGCGTCACCATGCCGGTATCGCAGAAATCGTAGGCAAACCTGCCGCGGGTCATGGTCGGGCAGGAGGCCGGCTCCACGGCGATGAAGCAGGGCGCTGTCTTCCCCGCCAGCTTGTCGGCCATGAACGCCGACATCAAACCGCCCAGGTTGGAGCCGCCGCCGGCGCAGCCGATGACGATGTCGGGGTATTCGTCGACCTTCTCCATGGCGGCCTTGGCCTCCAGGCCGATCACCGACTGGTGCAGCAGCACCTGGTTGAGCACGCTGCCCAGAACATAGCGGTAACCATCCGAGGAGACAGCAACCTCCACAGCCTCGCTGATGGCCGTACCGAGGCTGCCGGTGCTGTCGGGGTTGTCGGCCAGCATCTTGCGGCCGATATTGGTCGTATCCGAGGGCGACGGGATGATGGACGCGCCGTAGGTCTCCATCACGGCCTTGCGGTAGGGCTTCTGCTGATAGGATACCTTCACCATGTAGATTTTGCAGTCGAGCCCAAAGTAGCTGCAGGCCATGGACAGGGCCGTGCCCCACTGGCCCGCCCCCGTTTCGGTGGTGACGCCCTTGAGGCCCTGCTTTTTGGCATAATAGGCCTGGGCCAGGGCAGAATTAAGCTTATGGCTGCCGGAGGTGTTGCCGCCCTCGTATTTGTAATAGATTTTCGCGGGCGTCCCCAGCGCCTTTTCCAGATTGTACGCCCGGAACAGCGGCGCCGGCCGGTACATCTTGTAGTACTCCCGGATCTCCTCGGGTATCTCGATAAAGCGGTCTTTCGTGTTGAGCTCCTGGCGCACAAGCTCCTCGCAGAAGACCGGGGTCAGGTCCGCCTCGGTCACCGGCTGCAGCGTGCCCGGATGCAGGATGGGCCGATGGTCTGTTTTCATATCGGCGCGGACGTTATACCACGCCTTGGGTATCTCCTCTTCACTGAGCGTGATTCTGTACGGAACATTCTTTGCCATGTCGTTTTCTCCTTTCCTCTACCTTGCGTTTAGTTTACCCGTCGAGACAGAAAGGCAAAAGAAAATGCCCCTGTCTCTGCTTTTTTATTGCAGGGACAAGAGCTTACACTCCTGCGGTGCCACCCGGCTTGACGCTTAAACAGCGCCCACTCTGCGCACACATGCATGTGCCGGCATTTTGTAACGAAGCGCCTTTCTCCGTCTCCCCTACTCAACATGCAAACGCAATGTTTTTCAGTTTGCCCTCCCGGGCCCATTCACTGCTTCTTCCGCGCCGAGTTCCCACCCTCCTCGGCTCTCTGTGCCGGTGTCGAACGCAGCTACTTGCTCCCAGTCATCAGTTTATTGCCTGATAAAATTAGTTTCATTATAATCGGAGTTTTTGATTTGTCAAGCATGAACTTATACGGACATTATATTGTGAAATAAACCGGATGACGTTATAATAGTTTATGCAAAATGTTCCTGACCGGTACACAAGAGCTGTTCTCGGAGGATATAAGGAGGATCATCTATGTTATTTCAGTATTCGCAACCGTCCACCGTTATTTTCGGGTGCGGCGCCATTTCGGTGCTGGGCGAAAAAATAAAGGAGCTCGGCTGCAAAAAAGCCATGTGCGTCTATGACGAGGGTACCGAAAAGGCCGGTATTGCCGCCAAAGCGCTGGACAGCATCCGCTCGGCCGGCGTCGAGGTCGTGGGCTGGTCCGGCGTCATCCCGGACCCGACGGTAGACGTTGTCAACAAGGGCGGCGATTTTGCCAAAGCCAACGGCGTGGACTGTCTTGTTGGCGTCGGCGGCGGCAGCAGCCTGGACACGGCCAAGGCCATCTCCGTCCTTCTCACGATGCCCGGCAAGGCCGAGGACTACGTCCTGGCCCACCCCATCTTTGTCGATACAAAAACCCCGGTTTTTCTTGTCCCCACGACGGCCGGCACCGGCAGCGAGATTACGAAGGTCGCCATCATCTCCCGCCCCGAGCTCAACGCCAAATGGAGCGTTTTCGTCAACACCAATTACGCCATCGTGGACCCGGAGCTGACGCTGACGCTGCCGAAATCCCAGACGGCCAGCACGGGCCTCGACGCCCTTTCCCACGCCATGGAGGCCATGACCGGCATCAACTGGAACCCCCACAGCGACCTGGTGGGCGAAGCCGCCATTAAAAAGATCGCCAACAACCTTGTCACGGCGTATAACGAGCCGTCCAATCTGGAGGCCCGGACAGAAATGGCCCTGGCCGCCAACTTCGCCGGCCTTGCCTTTAACGACCCGATCACCCATGTGGGCCACAGCGCCGCGGACGCCCTGTCCTGCCGCTTCCACACCGCCCACGGCTATAACTGCGCCATAGCGCTGCCCCCCGCCATGAAGCTGGTAGCCCCGGCGGTCCCGGAAAAGATGCGCGTCATCGCCGCGGCCATGAACATCCCGCTCACCGGCAACGAAACCGGCGAGGAGCTGGGGACGCTGGTGGCCGACAGCATCCGCAAGCTGATGCGCAGCGTGGAGATCAAGCCGCTGAAGGCCATGGGCTTTGCCCGGGAAGACGTTTTGGCCCTGGCGCCCGACGTGGTGAGCAACCATCTGGCGTCCTACTGCCCGGTGAAGGTCACCGAGGAGGTGGCCCGCAACCTGCTGGCGGAGATGTACGACGACTATCAGTAAAAGGCATATGATGACAAACGCGAGGCAGACACATGTCTGCCCCGCGTTTTTTATGTATCCATTTATGTCATTCCCGCGAAGGCGGGAATCCACGGCTCCTTGCCTCCCTCTTGAGGGAGGTGGCATTTGCGTAGCAAATGACGGAGGGAGCTCAGTCCACGTCCTCCACAACCTGGTCGGGCGGAATGTCCAGCTGGCCCGGGTGGCGGATGTAGCTTTTGAAGTATTTAAACACCTGGGCGAAGAAAAACCCGTCGCCGATGCGCTCGTCGAGCACCAGCGTATAGTCGATGTATTTTTTAGTGACAACCGTGCCGTCCCGCTGCAGCTCGTTGACGTGCCGCTTGGCGCCAAAGGCCAGGAAAAGCGGTATGTTGCCGAAATTATACAGGTGGTGGTAGACCGGCGGGATGCCGATGGAGCCCAGGTCCGTGACGAAAATGGACCCGTGGAAGGGGCTGGCGTCAACCAAAAAGCGCGGTATCTTCCCGAAATATTCGAGGATGTTCAGCAGAAATACGATGAATTTCAGGATCACCCGCGGAATCCTGATGAGAAACTTCGCCACATCGTCCGTATTTGAATCCGTCCCGTTTTTGATCTTATCAATCTCGGCGTTGATCTTGTGGTAAATATCCGTGATGGTATCCGTCGGATTCAGCTTGACCTTGATGGAGGTCTCTCCCGCCTCGGCGGACATGGACTTTTTAACGATCAGGACAACCTCAATATCGTTTCTGGCATAGATCCGCTGGCCCGCCACAAAGCGGTTGAGCGCCGGCTTCTGGCTGACAACGCGGACGTAGGAGGCCAGGAAAACGTGCAGCATGCCCATCCCCGGGAAGCCCTCCGCCCGCTTTTTCTTCAGGAAACGGTCGACCTCCGTGATCTCGATGCTGTCGGCAAAGCAGTTGTTGGCATCGTTTTTCAATTTCATGATAAACGGCGCAAATCGGTTAAACGGGTCCAGCGAACGCAGAAGACGTCCGTCGCATCTGTCGCCAAAGCGCCTTTTTCTTTTTGTCGTCGTCGTTGCCATAAATCCACCCCGTTTATCCCAATGCCTTGAATTGCCTCGCAGTGCCTCTATGATATCCGAATTGTCCGAAACATGCAAGCTGAAATTGGTGATTTTAATAATTGAAACGACGCGGCAGGCGTGCAAACCGCCGTTCAGATAATGGCCGGCATCGAGTCGTCGTTAAACACCCAGTCGCGCACGTTTGTCACCGTGTAGTTATCTTTCCCGGTGCGGCAGACAACCTTGGAGATGCCGGCATTGATAATAAGCCGCCGGCACATCGTACAGGGGGTGGTGCCTTCCATATAACCGCCCGTCTTGGCTTCAATCCCGGTCAGGTAAAGGGTTGCGCCGAGCATGTCCCGCCGGGCGGCCGAGATGATGGCGTTGGCCTCGGCATGGACGCTGCGGCACAGCTCATAGCGCTCGCCGCTGGGGATATTCATGCTCTCCCGGGCGCAAAAGTCCATGTCGTCGCAGTTTTTCCTGCCCCGGGGCGCGCCGTTATAACCGGTGGCGATGATCTCATCGTTGAGCACGATGATCGCGCCGTATTTCCGGCGCAGACAGGTGGACCGCTCCATGACCGTTTCGGCGATGTCCAGATAATAGTTGTCCTTATCCTTCCGTTTCATCCGTTATCACAACCCCCATACGTCACATAATCGGCAAACCGCAATATACTGCCGCTGTTTTAAATTATATCGGTATCCCGTCGGCGCGGTCAATCCGATATTCTCCTGAAATCCGTGTCGGTTTTTCATATAATATGCAACATTTTACACCATATCTGCGCCGTTTTGTGTTAAACTATACTATATCTTGTGAATTTCTCGTAATTTATTAATTAGCTCTTGCATTTTGCGTGCCGTTATGCTAGTATACTAAGGCGCTCCGGCGCTCCGTAATGGGCCGCCGACCACAAAAAACCTGTATGCGCCTGTAGCTCAGCCGGATAGAGTGCGCGGCTACGAACCGCGAGATCGGGGGTTCGAGTCCCTCCAGGCGTGCCAAAACAACCCGCATCCTTTGGGAAGCGGGTTGTTTTGTTTCTTATACGGTGCAGGTGTTCTCGACGACGACGTTGAGCAGCGAGTAATCCTTGTGCAGATCGACTTCAAAGGGTTCAACCTCGCCGTTTTCATCCTGTATGATTCTCACCTTGGGCCGAAGGCAGAAGGCCTCATAGTTCTCCACCACGATCCCGACCCAGCCGTTGCTCAGGGACACCGTGGTGCCCACCGGGTACGGCGCGATCTTCCGCATGAATATCCTTGTGATATCCGGGTCAAAGAGCACCGAGGAATTCCCAACGATATATTCCATCGCTTCGGACGGGCTCATGGCCCTTCTGTACGGCCTTTCGGATGTGAGCGCGTCGTATACGTCCGCGATGGCGATAATTTTCCCGAACAGCGATATCTCGTCAGTAACCTTTCTGTTCGGGTAACCGGTGCCGTCGCACCTCTCATGGTGGTCTATAACGCCCATGTAGACTTGGGTGGGCATTTTAAACCGTTCTTTTATGTAATCATACCCCATCTTGGCGTGTTTTTCGATAACTTCAAACTCTTGCGGGGACAGCTCCTCCGGTTTATTGAGAATTCTTGAATCCACGAACAGCTTGCCGATATCATGCAGCAGCGCGCTCATGCCGAGCTTTTCAAGAGAGTCCTTTGGCAGCCCCAGATTGATGCCGATGGCCAGGGACAACACCGCAACGTTGACAGAATGGGCGTATGTATAGTTGTCGTAGCACTTTAAGTCGATCATGTTGACCATAACGGCCTTGTTTTCCATCAGGGAGTCCGTAATTTCGTCTATGGTCCGCCTCACGCTGTCGATGACATTGGCGGCTGATTTGCTGTTATTTTCAACCCCTATCTTGTGGAACATTTTCTTGACGCCGTTGATGGCCTTGATGCGGAGCTCGTCCTTTATAATATTGACGATTTCAATATCCCGTGATACATCGTCTTCAATATACAATCCCGGGAACATCATCCTCCTGACGCTGGCGATGTTCTTTGCGGTCAAAACGGTACCCTTAATGAGAAGCTTTTCGCTGTTTTTCCCGTAAAGGGTTTGACTGACTACCATACCCTCACGCAAACTATTGGCAGGAACAAACCGCATGCACACACTTCCTTGCAGTGATGAGGCACAGCGCCCCTCTTTCTGAACCAATTCAGATTATATCAAAAGAATGTGGATAATCAACCGATTCATTGCCTAAATTAATGCAAAAGTTCCAATATTTTATCATTTTGCACATAAAGCCCGAGACATGCGGAAATACGTGTTGTAATTGCAACGCCCCAAATGTTGCATGGCGTGGTATAATATGATAAACGCAAAAGTCAGGCGGGCGGACGGTTATACTACATCGAGAACTTAGAAAGGTGTGAACAGCATGAAAAAGGCCGTTAAAGCCAACGTTCATTGGGTTGGCAAAATCGACTGGGATCTGCGCAGGTTCCATGGCTACGAATATACAACGCATAACGGTTCCACATACAACTCCTATCTGATCCAGGAAGAAAAAACGGTGTTGATCGACACGGTCTGGGCGCCCTTTGACGAAGAATTCGTCGAGAACCTGGCCTCCGAAATTGACCTCGACACCATCGATTACATCATCGCAAACCACGGCGAGGTTGACCACAGCGGCGCGCTCCCCGCCCTGATGAAGCGGATACCCCACAAGCCGGTCTACTGCACGGCCAATGCTGTAAAGTCCCTCAAGGGTCAATACCACGCCGATTGGGATTTTCATGTGGTTAAAACCGGCGACCGGCTGGATATCGGCAACGGCAAGGAGCTCATCTTTGTTGAAATGCCGATGCTGCACTGGCCGGACAGCATGGCCACCTACCTGACGGTGGACAACATCCTCTTCAGCAACGACGCCTTCGGGCAGCACCTGGCCAACAACGAGCTGTTCAATGACAAGGTCGACCAGTGCGACCTCATGTTCGAGGCCATGAAATACTACGCCAATATCCTCACGCCCTTCAGCCAGATCCTGCGCAAAAAGCTTGAGGAGGTCGTCGCGCTGGGGCTGCCCATCGACATCATCGCCACAAGCCACGGCGTCATCTGGCGGGACAACCCCATGCAGATCGTGGAAAAATACGCCGCGTGGGCAAACGACTATCAGGAAAACCAGATCACGGTCGTTTACGACACCATGTGGAACGGCACCCGGACCCTTGCCGAGCAAATCGCCGAGGGCATCCGTTCCGCCGACCCGGACGTGGCTGTCAAGGTCTTTAATATCTCCAAAAGCGATGAAAACGACGTGATCACCGAGGTCTTCAAGTCCAAAACCGTCGTGGTGGGCTCCCCCACCATCAACAGGAGCATCCTCCACTCCATGGCGGGCTTTATCCACCTGATGAAGGAGCTCAAGTTCAAAAATAAGAAAGCCGCGGCCTTCGGTTGCTACGGCTGGAGCGGCGAAGCCGTGGGCATTATGAACGAGATGATGAAGGACGCCGGCTTCACCGTCATCGACCAGGCCTTTAAAATCAACTGGAACCCCGACGAGGACGCGCGGCGCCGCGCCTTTAAATTCGGCGCCGAAGTTGCAAAGGCTTAAAGCGAAACTATCTGCAAATCCGCCATATCATGGGCGGATTTGCTTTTTTATCATTAAGTCAGGCCAGATAATTGCGCGCCCCGGGGGGAAAGTTAAATAAAAACGCATGAGGGAGCGCCTATGTCTGTCCTGAAAGAAGCCCTTAAAGCAGGCTGGAACTTTGACAACAGCTACGCCCGCCTGCCGGACGTGTTTTACAGCAGAATCAGCCCGGACCCCGTTAAAGCGCCGTCGCTCGTCATTTTCAACGACAGCCTGGCATCGTATCTCGGCCTTGACGGGCAGGCCCTGCGGGAATCACCCCAGGTCCTGGCGGGGAACAGCCTGCCCCAGGGCGCCGAGCCCATCGCTCAGGCTTACGGCGGCCACCAGTTCGGATACTTCACCATGTTGGGCGACGGCCGGGCCGTGCTGCTGGGCGAGCATCTGACGCCCCGCGGCGAGCGCTATGACATTCAGCTGAAAGGCTCGGGCAGAACGCCCTATTCCCGCGGGGGCGACGGCCGCGCCGCACTGGGCCCCATGCTCAGGGAGTATATCATCAGCGAGGCGATGCACGGGCTGGGCATCCCCACAACCCGCAGCCTGGCCGTTGTCGCCACCGGCGAAGATGTGTACCGCGACAGGCTGCTGCCGGGCGCCGTCCTGACCCGGGTCGCCGCCAGCCATATCCGGGTGGGGACGTTCCAGTACGCCGCGAAATGGTGCTCCAAGGCGGACCTCAAGGCGCTGGCCGATTACACGCTGCAGCGGCATTATCCGGAGGAGAGCGCCATGGATAACAAGTATCTGCGCCTCCACCGCCAGGTGATCAAGCGGCAGGCGAAGCTCGTCGCTCAATGGCAGCTTATAGGCTTTATCCACGGCGTGATGAACACCGACAACATGGCCCTCAGCGGCGAAACGATCGATTACGGCCCCTGCGCCTTTATGGATACCTATCACCCCGACACGGTGTTCAGCTCCATCAACCTGGGCGGCCGGTACGCCTACGGCAACCAGCCGGATATCGCCGGGTGGAACCTGGCGCGCTTTGCGGAAACGCTGCTGCCGCTGATCGACGGGGACCGGGAAAAAGCCAGAGAGCTGGCCTGGGAGGAAGTAAACGGGTTTAGCGGCCTGTTTCACCGGTACTGGCTGGAGGGCATGCATCGTAAGCTGGGGCTATCTAACGAGGAAGAGGGCGACGAGCGGCTCATCGTTACCCTTTTTAACCTCATGGCCAAATACAAGGCGGACTATACCAACACGTTTCTCGCCCTGACCTACTCGAGATTTGAAAAGGAGAGCTTTTACAACAACAAGGACGTTATCGACTGGCATCTGGCCTGGAAATACCGGGCCAGGCGGCAGAGCCTGCCGGAAAACGAGGTTGCCGCCCTGATGCGCCGGCACAACCCCGCCGTCATCCCCCGCAACCACCGGGTGGAGGCGGCGCTGGAGGCCGCGCTAAACGGCGACCTTCACGTGACGCACAAGCTCCTGGCCGTTTTGTCCCGGCCCTACGCGCATACGCCGGAACAGGCGCCCTACGCCGACCCCGGCCCGCAGGACTGTGCGTATAAAACTTTCTGCGGTACGTAGTACCGCATGGGCACATAAGTGCCGCATGGACACGTAACCATTTTCCATTTGTCATACAAAAGCGATTTTTCATTATTGTGACACGCAATTTGCCGCCGGAATCGTCAATAATACCACTGAGGTGATTATATGCGAGGAACGGTTAAGTGGTTCAGTCCGGAAAAAGGCTACGGATTCATTAAAAACGACGAGGGCGGCGATGACGTTTTTGTCCATTTCTCAGGCATTTCCGGCGAGGGCTACCGCTCTTTGGAGGAAGGCCAGCAGGTCACGTTCGATATCGAGACCGACCCGAGAAACAACAAACCGACCGCGGTCAATGTCTGGGTTTCCAAGAACGCCGGCGTCCGATAACGCACGCAGCCGGAGAGGCTCTGCCCTCTCCGGCTGTACCGTTAAGTTCTCGTCTTTTGTCCTTCTTTGTGCTTTTCATGCATACGGCGATATGTTATAATTAGGCAATATCAGCAGAAAGGACGGTATTCCAGTTATGAATAAAACAACCGAGCTTTTACAGCAGGCTAAGACGTTTTACATAGCAACACTGGAGGGCGACCAGCCGCGGGTGCGCCCCTTCGGAGCGGTGGCGGAATTATACGGGAAAACGTATATCGCCATGAACAACACCAAAAAGGTCTTCCAGCAGGTCATGGCAAATCCCAAGGTGGAAATCAGCGCCATGGTGGGCGGCAACTGGTTCCGCATCACGGCCACGCTGGTCCGGGACGACCGGAACGAAGCCCGGGCGGATTTCCTCAAGCAGAGCCCGATCCCCATGTACAAGGCCGACGACGGTATCTTTGAAATCTTCTATCTCGACAATGTCAGCGGCAAGGTTGAATCCTTCGGCGGCCCGGCGGAAACATTTTAAGCGATATAATTATGTAGGGCGCGATGACACATCGCGCCGCTACTATTTTACAGAAAAAAATCATAACCGGGTTGCATGTAACAGAACGCTGTCGCTGCAGCCCGGTACTTTGTTACGAGTAAGATTTTTTTTTCTTTCTGGCCGCCTCAGACTTCTTACGGCGTTTTACGCTGGGGCTCTGGTAATACTCTTTTTTTCTGAGATCCGAGAGCACTCCGGCCTTCGCACAGTTACGCTTAAATCGCTTTAACGCACTGTCCAGGGACTCATTGTCCTTGACATGGACTTCCGACATTGTTTTCCCTCCCTCCAAATGCGCGCTAGAATAGCACGCTTTAAGGGCCATTCGTATGGCTGTATCATTGTTCATTATAATTTGGCGCCGGTATAATGTCAATTCTTTTTTCTGTCTTTTAAAAATCAGCGGACAATCAGATTGATCAGTTTATTTTTTACGACAATCGTGCGGATTATTTCTTTTCCCGCGATCAGCTTGCTGATTTTTTCGTCCGCCTTGGCCGCAGCCAGCACCGTTTCGTCGTCGGCGTCGTTGGGCACCGTCACGGTGGACTTGAGCTTGCCGCCCACCTGAACGGCAATCTCCCGCTGCGCCTCCAGCGTCTTGCTCTCGTCGTAGGCCGGCCAGGCCGCCTGACAGGCCAGGCCTTCAAAGCCCTGGATCTCCCAGAGCTCCTCGGCGATGTGGGGCGCGAAGGGCGACAGCAGGGTCAACAGGGCCTTAATATCGCCCCGGGACGGCTGCTTGTCATAGAACTCGTTGACCAGCGCCATCAGCGTGGCGATGGCGGTGTTAAACTTCATGTTGTCAATGTCGTCGCCCACCTTTTTGATCGCCCGGTGGACGGCCCCCTCGTTGGTCGGAGAGTAGTCCTCGCTGCCGGAAAGCCTTGTCTCCGCCAGGTTCCAGACACGGTCCAAAAACCGCTTGCAGCCCTTGACGGCGTTGGACGACCAGGGCGCGGTCTTCTCGAAGTCGCCGATAAACATGATGTACAGGCGCAACGTGTCCGCGCCGAACTCTTCCACGATATCGTTGGGGTTGATGACGTTGCCGCGGGATTTGCTCATCTTCTGGCCGTCTTCGCCCAGAATCATGCCGTGGCTGGTGCGCTTCATATACGGCTCGCTGGTGGGCACGACCCCGATGTCATAGAGGAACTTGTGCCAGAAGCGGGAGTACAGCAGATGGAGCGTGGTGTGCTCCATGCCGCCGTTGTACCAGTCCACCGGCGTCCAGTAGTCCAGTTCCTCGCGGGAGGCCAGCTCCTTGTCGTTGTGGGGGTCGGTGTACCGCAGGAAATACCAGCTGGAGCCGGCCCACTGGGGCATCGTGTCCGTTTCCCGGGTGGCCGGCCCGCCGCATTTCGGGCAGGTGGTGGCGGTCCACTCCGTCAGCGCCGCCAGAGGCGACTCGCCGGTGTCGGTCGTTTCATAATTTTCAACGTCCGGCAGCAGGAGCGGCAGCTGGTCCTCCGGCACGGGCACCCAGCCGCATTTCTCGCACCAGATCATGGGGATCGGCTCGCCCCAGTAGCGCTGGCGCGAAAACACCCAGTCCCGCAGCTTGTAATTGACCTTTTCTTCTCCCAGCCCCTTGTCCACGAGCCATTGGATGATCCTGGCCTTGGCGTCCGATATGGACAGGCCGTTTAAAAAGCCGGAGTTGACCATGACGCCGGTATCGCAGTCGGTAAAGGCCTCCTTTTCGATATCGCCGCCGGCCACCACCTCGATGATGGGCAGGCCGAACTTTTTTGCAAACTCCCAGTCGCGGGTATCGTGGCCGGGGACGGCCATGATGGCGCCGGTACCGTAGGTGGCTAGCACGTAATCGGAGATGAAAATCGGAATCTCGTTCCCGGTGACGGGGTTGACAGCGCGCACGCCGTCGAGTTTCACGCCCGTCTTGTCCTTTGCCATTTCGGTGCGTTCAAAGTCAGACTTCCTGGCGGCGGCCTCCTGGTAGGCTTTGACCTCGTCGGCGTTATTTATAAGGCTCATCCACTTTTTAACCAGCTCATGCTCCGGGGAGACGACCATGTACGTGGCGCCGAACAGCGTGTCGGGCCGCGTGGTGAAAACGCGCAGCGTGTCCCCAGCCGTCGTCTCAAACTTGACCTCGGCGCCCGTGGAGCGGCCGATCCAGTTCTTTTGCTGTATCTTTACCCGCTCAATGAAATCCAGGCCCTCCAGATCGTCGATCAGGCGCTGGGCGTACTCGGTGATTTTCAGCATCCACTGGCTCTTCTCCCGCCGGACTACCTCCGCCCCGCAGCGCTCGCAGACGCCGTTGACAACCTCCTCGTTGGCCAAAACGCATTTGCAGGAGGTGCACCAGTTGACGGGCATGGACGCCTTGTACGCCAGGCCCTTTTCATAGAGCTTTAAAAATATCCACTGGGTCCACTTGTAGTAGTTCGGGTCGGTGGTGTCGACAACCCGGTCCCAGTCAAAGCTGTAGCCGAGCATCTTCAGCTGCTCGGTAAAGCGGGCGATGTTCTTTTTTGTCACAGCCGCCGGGTGGACTTTATTCTTGATGGCGTAGTTTTCCGTGGGCAGGCCGAAGGCGTCAAAGCCCATGGGGAACAGCACGTTGTACCCCATCATGCGCTTTTTGCGGGCGATGATGTCCATGGCCGTGTACGGGCGCGGATGGCCCACATGCAGCCCCTCGCCGGAGGGGTACGGGAACTCCACCAGCCCGTAGAATTTCTTCAAGCCGGCAACTTTGCCGGCTTTGGCGTCCATGGCTTTAAAGACCTTTTGGGCCTCCCACTTCTCCTGCCATTTCTTTTCAATTTTCCGATAATCGTACTTCACTTATACCAGTCCTTTATCTGTTACCGGGTCCGTATTTTCTTTCTCTATCAAGTCGCTGATGTCCACCTCGCGGGCATCGCGCCATAACCGCTCCAGGGCGTAAAATTCCCGGATATCCTTCAAAAAGAGATGCACGACGACGGCGCCGAAATCCACCAGTACCCATCCGCCGCCGCGGTACCCCTCGGTGCGCAGGGGCGGTTCTCCCGCCTCGCTGAGCGCTTTGCTGACCTCGTCGGTCAGCGTTTTGATCTGCGTGGTGGAGCCTGCCGTACAGAGAATAAAATAATCGGCCAGGATGGTGACGTCGCTCGTCTGCAGCACTTTGATGTCTTTGGCTTTTTTGTTGTCAAGCACCCGGACGGCTATCTGCATCAGTTCGCGGGGTGTCGGCATTTAATAGACCATTCCTTTCATTTGGCTAGCTCATTGGGGCTTGATCATGTTCAAGCCCACGGGTTGATGACCGGGCTCTCCGGCGTGTCATCCGTGCCGGGCGATGCGCTGGCCGGCGGGTCCGGCGTCGGACTGGGCGACGGCGTTTCGGTGTTGTCGGGGCTCGGCGACGTGTCGGGTGTCGCCGGTGCGCTGGGGCTGGGCGACGGGCTGGGGCTCGGCGACGTGCCGGAGCTTGGCGATGTGCCGGGGCTTGGCGACGCATCAGGACTCGGCGATGCGCCGGAGCTCGGCGTGGCCGTCTCATTGCCGTTGGCGGAGGGGCTCGGACTGGGGCTGTGCGTGGAAGACCCGCCGCCGGAGGTGGCCGTGCCCCGGCCCCAGGACTGATTGCCGGCATAAACGCCGTCGGTGACGTACAGCTTCCCGTTGCTGTCGCGGGTGTAAATACTCAGGTCCTCGGCCTTGATATCTTCCTTAAAGGGATTGATCTTCTCGTTGAGCAGCTGCAGCCATTCGTCAACATTAATCGTCACGTAGGATGAACCGGCGATGTGATCGTTATAATTGGCCGGCAGCGTCTGGAAGGTGATGCTCTCCGCGTCCATTTTGTAGAATTCCCTGGCAAGCCAGCCGATTTCGCCGATTTTCAGGCTCGTCTTCACATTATTGAAGAATACGTCTATTATCTCCTTGAGATCAAGCTTATCCTTCTTCTCGATAATCTGGGCGGCGGCCGCCTTTAAAAAGGCCTGCTGCATCTCAATGCGCCCGATGTCGCCGGACGCCCAGACGTTCGTGCGCGCGCGCACCAGCTGCAGCGCCTTGTCGCCGTCGAGGGTCTGGTACCCCTTTTTCAGGTTGATTTCAAGATTCTGGGCGGGGTCTGAATAGCGCATATCCTTGGGGACGTCGAATTCCACGCCGTCCACGGCGTCCACGAGCTTTTTAAACGCATCCAGGTCCACAATGACATAAAAGTCCACAGGGAAGCCGAGGATCTTGGCAAGGCCGTCAATCACGCCGTCAATGCCGCCGTAGGCGTACAGGGAGTTGGCTTTCTTGATATTCCACTTGACGTTGACCAGCGTGTCCCGCGGGATGTTGATAACATTTATCGTATGGTTATCCGGGTCAAATTTGCCGACCATGATGGTATCGGTATTGCCCCTGCCGTCGTCCATACCCAAGACAACGAAGGTGCGCGCATAAGGGCTCTTGCGGTCACCGGTGGACCCCGGGACAATACTGTCGGGCGACTGGGAGGGATCGGGGTCGCTACTCGGGTTGACGGTGGTGCGCGGCTTTTCCGGCGGCGGCTGGACGCTGAATTTCAGCATGCAGTACGCGGCGGTGATAAGGGCCACCAATATCAGCAGTACGGATATGATAATGCGCCTTACCCGCCGGGCTCTCTTCTTTTTCGT
Organism: Sporobacter termitidis; assembly: GCA_029267955.1. Taxonomy (GTDB): domain Bacteria; phylum Bacillota; class Clostridia; order Oscillospirales; family Oscillospiraceae; genus Sporobacter; species Sporobacter termitidis_A. The sequence continues at coordinate 18,466 of JAJUHI010000016.1, forward strand.
CGCCGCCCGGGCGGCTGCCGGATCTTCAATTTTCGCAGGGTTCTCCTGCATACGGCCGTTATTCCGGGCCGAGCCGCGGGCGGCCACGTGCCGCCCGTTCTTTTTATTGCCGGAAAGCTTCATATCTTTTCTTTATCCCCTTTGTCCTGCGGCGAATGTTCAAGCAGCCACGTGATGGCTGCCTGGGTCCGCAGGTGCGGTACGATACCGCGCGATTTCATATCGTCGATGCTCATCTGCAGGCCCTTGACCAGGGCCTGGTCCAAATCCGTATAGGCAAGGCGCCGCAGGTCGTCAACGCCTTCAAATTCTCTTGTCGGTTCTATATAATCCGCGATGTAGATAATTTTCTCCAAAAGCGTCATATCCTCGCGGCCCGTCGTGTGCCAGCAGATGGCGCTGCTGACACGGTCGGACACGCCGAACTGCTCCCGGGCAATGGCGGCGCCCGTCTTTGAATGGAGCAGCTTGACCTCCGCCTGCTCGACGGCGTCAGTCATGATATCATAATTACGGCACAGTTGCAACTGATCTTCCAGCGTCAGGGCCTTGGTGATATCATGCAGGATCACGGCCTCGCGGGCCTCGTCCTCATCCGCCCCGTACCGCCTGGCCAGCTTTACCGCCTCGGCCTCGCAGCCCTTCACATGGGGTATCCGGCCGGGCAGCATCCTGTCAAAAACCCGGGACCGCAGCCAGTCAAAATCGGGTTTTGCGCCGTAGAGGCGTTTTTTTATGATATAGGCGTACGTCTTGTCTTCGATCATATGAACGCCGCCCCTGCGGGGCAGCAGTTCCCGCAATTCGGAGGAGGAGACCTCCAGCGCGTCGTTATTAACCAGCACGCAGCCGGCGCCGTATTTCTCCCGGAGCATTGAGGCATAGGCCGCTACCCCCGCGTCATCGGCGGCGCCCCGGACAAGGACGGCAGGCCTTGCAAGCCGGAGGATACGGCCGGCGTCCTTCCACTGCTCCAGCGTTAAAAACATGTCCGAGCCCATGATCAGATACATGTCGCTGCCCGGGTATTCCCGCTGCAGCTGCTCCAGCGTCTCCACCGTATAGCTGACGCCGTTCTTCCGGAGCTCGATATCGGACACCGTCGTGTTTTTAAGTGGCGAAAAGCTCAGCCGCGTCATCTCCAGGCGGTCCTCCGGCCCGGGCGAGCCGTCCGGCAGCGCCTTGTGGGGCGGGATGCCCGCCGGCACCACAACGAGCCTGTCCAGCGCCAGCCGGGACAGCGCGCATTCCGCCGCTTTTACATGCCCCAGATGCGGCGGGTTGAAGGAACCGCCGTATACTCCAAGCCTCAATCCAATCACACACCTGTAATGGTTTCTCTATTTTACTTAACGAGGCGAATTCTCTTGTCCTTCGGGATCTCGTGGTTTTCCTTGTAGAGCACAAAGCGGGAGCCGATGGTCGTCACCGTTTCCGCCCGGCACAGCCGGCTCAGCTCGTCGGCCGCCTCCCGCGCCGTCATCATGGACGACTCCAGCACCCGGCCCTTGATTAGCTCCCGGGCCGCCAGAGCGCTACCCACTTGGGCGACAACATTCTCCGTTATGCCGCCCTTGCCGATCTGGATGATTGTATCGATGGCGTTGGCCATCCCGCGCAGCTGCGCGCGCTGTTTGCTGCTCAGCATATGCAAAACTCCATATAGTCCAGTGTCTATCCGTTCCGCCGCCAGCATGAACGGGCGACCGCACAGGGTCGCCCCTCCAACCTATCCGCGTGACAAATACTCCTTCAGCTTCTTTTCAAAGGCCCGCAGGGCGTTGCCCCGGTGGGAGACGGCGTTTTTCTCCGCCGGCGTCAATTCCGCCATGCTCTTCCCGCCGCCGCTGACCAGAAAAACCGGGTCATACCCAAAGCCGCCGCTGCCCCGCGGCGCCCGCAGAATCTCTCCGCGGCATTCGCCCTGGGCCGACACGATGTCGCCGTTGGGAAAAAAGCAGACAATACATGAGACGAATTTGGCCCCCCGTTGTTCCGCGCCTTCAAGCTTTTGAAGCAGCAGGGCGTTGCGGCCGCTGTCGGTCAGGCCTTCCCCGCCGTACCGCTTGGAGTGGACGCCCGGCCCGCCGTTTAATGCGTCCACCATCAGGCCCGAATCGTCGGCGATGGCCGGCATGCCGGTATATTCGGCGGCGGCGCGGGCCTTGATGAGGGCGTTGTCGTAAAACGTCTCCCCCGTCTCCTCCGCCTCCAGCTCCAGTCCGGCCTCCCGCTGGCTGATAACGTCCAGCCCGAAGCCCGACAGGATATCCCGCAGCTCTTTGAGTTTTTCCTTATTATTGCTGGCCAGGACGAACGTCATCGCAGCAGCGCCTCCGCAAAGGTCCGGGCGTCAAATTCTATGAGGTCCTCCGGCTTTTCTCCCACGCCCACGAGCTTGACGGGCACCTGCAGCCGGTCGGCGATGGCAAAGACGATGCCGCCCTTGGCGGTGCCGTCCAGCTTGGTGAGCACAAGGCCGGTAATCCCGGCGGCCTCCTTGAACTGGCTGGCCTGGATCAGGCCGTTCTGCCCTGTGGTGGCGTCGATCACCAGCAGCGTTTCCCTGTCGGCCCCCGGCAGCTCACGGTCGATCACCCGGCTGATTTTGCTCAGCTCGTTCATCAGGTTGGATTTATTGTGCAGCCGCCCGGCGGTGTCGCAGATGATGATATCGGCGCCTCGGGCTTTGGCGGCGGCAATGCCGTCGAAGATGACGGCGGCCGGGTCGGCGCCCTCCCCGTGGCGGACGATGTCGGCCCCGCTGCGCTGCGCCCAGACGGTCAGCTGTTCCGCCGCCGCGGCGCGGAAGGTGTCGCCGGCGCACAGCAGGACCTTTTTGCCCTCGTTTTTGTACTTGAGCGCCAGCTTCCCGATGGTGGTGGTCTTGCCGACGCCGTTGACGCCCACGACGAGTATCACCGACGGCGTCGTGGTCAGGCGAAGGGCGCTGTCGCCCACGTCCAGGAGATTTGCCAGGATATCCTCCAGCGCCTTTTCGATATCCTCGCCCTTTGTAAAGCCCTCGCGCCGGGTAACCTCCCGCAGTTGCGACACGGCCTTGTCGACGGTTTCGATGCCCAGGTCGGCTAAAATGAGCGTTTCCTCCAGCTCCTCGAAAAACTCTTCGTTGGCGCCGGTAAAGGCGGCAAACATGCCGCTGAGTTGTACGGTGATATTCTTTTTTGTCTTGGACAAGCCTTCCCGGATTTTATCAAAAAAACTCAATGCCATGCCTCCCGGACAGTGTACAGTGTATATCACGCGCTTCTAAAGCGCGCCTTGGATGCCGGCTTTGTGATGCTAGGCTTCCTTTTTCAGCGTGCGTTCCGCTTCCTCCAGGTCGATGCTGATGACCCTGGAGACGCCCTGCTCCTGCATGGTGACGCCGTACAGCACGTCGGCTTCCTCCATGGTGCCGCGGTGGTGGGTAATGACGATCATCTGCGATTTTGAGGACATCTTGCGCATATTGGCGGCAAAGCGCAGCACGTTGGCCTCGTCCAGGGCCGCCTCGATCTCGTCCATGACCACAAAGGGCGTCGGCCGGACCTTCAGGATGGCAAAATACAGCGCGATGGCCACAAAAGCCTTTTCGCCGCCGGACAGGAGCGTGATGGTCTTCAGCGATTTTCCGGGCGGCTGCACCCGGATCTCGATGCCGCAGTTGAGGATATCGTCCGGGTCCTCCAGCTCCAG
>JAJUHI010000017.1 GCA_029267955.1 Sporobacter termitidis
ACACGCGCGGTGCGAACCAATTGTTAAATACGCACCTTTAGCTCAGTTGGTAGAGCACCTGACTCTTAATCAGGGTGTCCAGGGTTCGAGTCCCTGAAGGTGTATTGGTACCCGTTGGGGTGCTGGCACCCCGACGGGACATCAAACAGAGGCATCAAAATTCTTGACAACAGCAGCATAATGTAGTAGTATTCGGTTACAATGAACATAGCTAGAAAGGCGACAGTTCTGAACCGGTTACATAGTTGGTGTCGATGACGGTGAGGGTCCACCCGTTCCCATTCCGAACACGGAAGTTAAGCTCACTCGTGCCGACAATACTTGGCTGGAGACGGCCCGGGACGATAGGTAGATGCCAACACAAAAGAAGAACGGACCTTAAAAGTTCGTTCTTCAATATTCCTCAATAGCTCAGTCGGTAGAGCATGCGGCTGTTAACCGCAGGGTCGTTGGTTCGAGTCCAACTTGGGGAGCCAAACCAGCGGTATTGCCGTCACGAATATCGTGACGGCAATACTTCTAAAGAAGACAGAGGTTCCATGGAACCACTGGTCACTTAGGCATCATGGGCCTTTAGCTCAGTTGGTTAGAGCAACCGGCTCATAACCGGTCGGTCCTGGGTTCAAGTCCCCGAAGGCCCATTTTACCCATTAAACGCCCGCCGCCGCGCCTTATAGGGCGCGTTAACGTCGGCGGAAATGATAAACCATATACATCGAAAATCATACAGCATAGGGGTATAGCTCAGCTGGTAGAGCAGCGGTCTCCAAAACCGCGTGCCGAGGGTTCGAATCCTTCTGCCCCTGCCAATGACAAAGGCCTGCAATCTCATTGAGACTGCAGGCCTTTTTTGTTCGTCAGGACTACCTTATTATGCTCTGGGCGAGACGGAAACACGGGGGGCGGCAAGCTCCGGCTTGCGCCGCCAATTGAGCTTTAACGCCTTATTGAAAAGATACCCGGTCAAAATCACCATGCACAGGTAGATGTAGAGAAAATAGCTGCGGGTAATCTCGGCAAGGCTGTAGGCGATAATCAGGACCTTCATATGGATAAGATAAATCTCATACGAGATGCTCCCCAAAAACGAGAAGGGCTTTGAGGCGATCGTGACCTTCATCAGCACCAGCACGACCAGCAGAATCAGAAACAGGGCCGCCAGCGCGCCGGACGCCATGGAGAGGACGTCCGTGTGGTAATACATATATCCAGACGCCAAGAAGCAGACGGAGCAAAGCGACGTTATCATAACGTAGCGCTCTGACAGAACGCGGAATATCCTGCCGTGATACAGGCCGAAACATACGCCCAGGGGGAATGAAAAGGCCGTCCTGAACTCCCAGATCCCCCTGCCCAGCCGGCAGCAGACGATACAGTAGGCGGCGGTGAACAGGCTGATGGCAATAAGCGCCCTGTTTTTACTGAGGAATTTAAAGGACAGGTAAAAGACAACGTAATAGATCAGGATTCTGTGCACAAACCAGAGGGAGGGGTCGATGAGCCTGACGCCGAGGGTAAACAAAACGATGTCGGGCACGGTGTAGGAGGCGTGATAATACAGGGACATGATGATGACCGTGACCGTATTGATGATGAGATAAGGGATATAGATACTCTTAAATCTCTTGAACAGAAAACGCTTTAAGTAATCCGGGTTCTTCGTGAGCGAGACCGTCATGCCGTAGGCGGACAAAAAGAAAAACAGGGCCACCGCGAAAACGCCGATATACTTAAACGGCAGCAGATACGATGCGTCAAACAGCTGCTGGGAGAAGTGGTGGACGAGGATCAAGGTGACGCACACGCCCCGCAAAACGCCGGTGTTGGCCTTTGATAAGAAGTCTCCGTTGTATGTATTTCCGGGCAGCACCCTCGCCCTGTACAGCAGCAGGGCCGGTATTAAAATGTAGATGAAAATATAGAAGCTTTCCGGCGAGAGCACCATGGGCCCGTAAAACCGCATCTGCATTTTGTCCGCAACTCTCTCTTTGACGAATTCAAGAGATTATACCATTTTAGCTACCGCCGGTTATAGGAGAAAACTATATGAAAATTCGCCGTCCCCGGCGGGATTTATATCTATATTTGCCGTTTTTATAGCGGTACATCGGGCTTTGACCGGCAAAAAAAACCCCGCCATACCGGCAGGGGTTTTTATGCGATAGTTTACCGGAAACTGCTGTACACCGAACCGGCTTTTAACTCATAGCCCTTGACAAGGGCCAGGTCGGAGACGGTGAGGAACTTGTACCCCGCCGCCTCCAGCGCGTCGATGATTTCAAAGGCGGCGTCCACAGAGGAGCTGTACACATCGTGCAGCAGGATGATATCGCCGTCCCGAGCGGCGGCCAGAATTTCTTCAGCGACCTTTTCGGCGTCCCGGAACAGCCAGTCCTTGGGGTCGACGCTCCATAAAATACAGGACATGGACCGCTCCTCAAGGTCTGCAAGGACGCTGTCGCTGTAAATGCCGCCGGGCGGCCGGAAAAACTTTGGCGCGCTGCCGAGGCGGCTTAAAATGGTGTCGTTCGTGGCGTCTATTTCCGCGTCCGCCTCGGAATCGGACAGCCTCGTCATGACGGCGTGGGCCGCGCCGTGGTTGCCCAGCTCGTGCCCTTCCTCTTTGTAACGGGGGATAAGGTTCGGGTATTCCATGAGGCGGTAATTGCAGACAAAAAACGTCGCGCGGACGCCCCTGTCCTTCAGTCCGTCCAGGAGCCGGGCGGTGGAGGCGCCCAAAGGTCCGTCGTCAAAGGTGAGGGCCAGATATCCTGTGATCCCGGGCGCGGAGAGAAGCCTCTCGGCGGCGCCGGCGGCAAACTGCCGGAGGGTGTCGAAAGAATCCGTGTCGTACGCCGAGAAGGTCAGAACCTGCGTGTCTTCATCAAAGCTGTAGTAAAGCCCCAGGGCGTCGGCGGCGGCTTCCGCCGTTACGTAGACCGCGCCGTCAAAACGGATGGCTGCAAAGCTCGGGTTTAACGCCCATTTGCCCTGCTTTATGTAATAGCCGCTCTCCAACGGGAAAACCGAAGTCTCACCGCCATACGTCACAGACAGCATGCCGTCCGGCGCGGTCCCTGTCCGGGCGCCGGCGTACCGGGCGCAGAATTCCAGGGGCACGTACACATGCCCGTCCGCCGTCCTAATCGGCGCGGCCGGGCCCGTGTCCATCGTTTCGACCGTGGCGTCATAGCCGTTGACAATGGCATGTGTGGAGCCGCACCTTAAAAACAGCGTATGGGCGTTAAACATGGCTTCCGAAGGGCCCAGAAGCGCGATACCGAGGGTTTTGTAGCCTTCAAGTGTATGGATAGGGGCGCTGTTATCGGCGGTGTCATGAGCCTGTACGACGCCGGAAGGGCCGCCTTCGTCCGCGCCGAGGGGCTGGTCGGTCAGCAGGATGAAATCGCCGCTGTTTTGATCGTATGTATGGACGTATAAGCCCAGCAGTTGGGCCAGCGTGCCAACCGGGACATAGAGGGTATCGCCCGCCTTGACGGCGGATAGCTCCGGGCCGGCGGCTGCGGCGTTCTGCAGGACGGGCCCGCCGTCAAGGGCAAAAACAGCGTTTTTGCTGCCGCCGCTGAGGGTCGCGCGCTGGGAAACCGGCTCCCAGCCCACGGACAGGCCGAAATATTCCGCGGCAAAACGCAGGGGGACCATGACGGCGCCGTCCTTGTAAAAGGGCACGGCGGGCGTGCCGCCGCCGGACAGCGGGACGACGCTGCCGTTGCAGAGGGCCTTAGGGTTTGAAATCTGCATGAGGAGATAGCGGGGGGAGGGCTGGTCTGCGATGCTCTCCTGGGGTTCAGCACCCGCCTTGCCCGGCGCGGCCGGGGCGTCGGCGGTCAGGGTATAATAAACGCCTGCTCTTGCTGCGGTTATGGAAAAGACACCGTATATAAAGACAAAAAAAATAAAAAGCAGGCGCGACTTTCTCATAATTCCACCAATCCGATTCCGGTTGCCGACAAAATGCGACAGTTTTCGACAGCTATACACAAATTGTAGCATCATATAATGGGCCTGTAAAGGTAATCTGAGTCAGAAAAGACAAATTTTTATGAAAACAGCGTGACGGAAAACTCGTTGTCTTTCGTCACGCTGTTGCTTACGGAAACCAATCTATATTATGCTGCGGATGCTTATTTTGTGTATGACTGCGGGATTATGGTGATATTTCTGTAAACCAGGTCACCGCGCGTGGTGAAGCCGAGGGCTTCCCAAAACCGGTTGCCGCCGTCGTTCTCCTTAAAGACCACCAGCGCCGCCTTCGTGACGCCCTCCCGGCGCAGCGCCTCCAGCGCCGCCTCGGCCAGCGCCCGGCCAATCCCGCGCCTTCGGAATTCGGTTGCGACAGCCATGTGGTAGATAAAGCCGCGCCGGCCGTCGTGGCCCGACAAGATCACGCCGACAATCTGCGCCTCGTCCTCCGCCACAAAACAGGTTGCGGGATTGCGTTTTAAGTACTTTTCTATCCCCCGGCGGGAATCGTCGATGCTGTTTAAGCCGACGCCCGGCGTGCTCTGCCAGAGGGCGAGCACGCGGTCGTAATCCTCCGGCGTCATCGCTCTGATGGTCATCCCGGCGCTCCCCGCGTTATTCCAACAGAAAACAGGCGGTATAGGTGACGGTGTTCGGCCCGTGGTTGTATTTCATGCCGTTGTCGGTGCAAACCTTGCTGACGAACAGGCCGCAGGCCTCCATGGAGTAGGTGAGCTTTTCCGGGAAGCGGCAGGGCTTGCCCTCGGGATACGTACAGGTCTTGCAGCGGGTGCAGGTGCCGGTGCCCATGGCCAAAAGACCGGGGTATTCCTTGAGCAGCAGGTCATGGAGCTTTTCAAAGCTCTCGGCCTGGTCCTGGGCGGCCTGCTGCATGCCCTCCCAGTCCATATCGTCCTCCAGCTGGCCAACCGTCTGCACCAGCAGACCGCGGCTGAAGCCTTTGACCTTTTCGCGCATCTCCTCCAGGGTGCCGCAGGCCGGCGGGCACGCCCAGTTCTTGCCGTAGGACTGGCACCGGTCCGACGCGCACATGTCGCGGACCTCGGGCAGAAATTCCAGGGTGGCCACATCCAGCGGCCCGGCTTCGGTGAAGCCGCAGCTTTTTGCCTGGCTGATAAGCTTTTCGTAATCCAGCATGGGTGCCTCCATCTCAGTTTTCAAACATGATCTGCTCGATAAACTGCTCGTTGAATATTTTATGTTCGCCCAGGTCGACAACCGTGAATTTGTCCATCATATTGGCAAGGGTCGCGCGGGCTTCGGCGCTGCAGAGGGCCAGGGCGGCGCCTTCGCCGGCGGTGTTGCCGATGGTTTTGGCGTGGGGCAGAAAACACTTCGGGAACAGGCCGATGGTGGCCGCGCTGTTCTTATCCAGATAGCTGCCGAAGCCGCCGGCCAAGAGGAAGGCGTTCACATCGGTCTCCTTAATGCCGGCCTCATGCAGCAGCGTCTGAATGCCGCCGGCGATGGCGGCTTTGGCCAGCTGCAGCTTGCGGATGTCGCCGGGAATCATGTACACGTCGTGCTCTTTTGAGAGCCAGAAAACATTTACGCCCTCGCGCTTGCCCAGGTATTTAGAGATACCGTGGTCCAGTTCCTCCGCGTCCAGCAGGCGGCCGGTTTCGTCCACGGCGCCCGTGGCCACCATCACCGCCAGCGCGTCCATCAGACCCGAGCCGCAGAGGCCCTCCGGGGGCGCGTCGCCGATCACCGTCAGCTCCAGGCCCTTGTCGTCGCTCCATTTGACGTGGCTGATGGCGCCCTGGATAGCCGCCATGCCCTTGGCGATCTCCGCCCCTTCAAAGGCCGGCCCCGCGGCGGTGGCGCAGCAGAAGTATCTGTCGCCGACCTTGAGCACCAGCTCCCCGTTCGTCCCGATATCGATGTAGACGCAGGGGCCGGGGATGTTCTCAATGTCGGCGGCCAGCATGCCCGCCGTGATATCGCCGCCCACGTAGGAATACACGCAGGGCGCGTAGTAGATGACCGCGTCGTCGGCGATGGGGAATATGCCGGCAACCGGGTGCTCGTCGCCGAACAGGCTCACCGGGGTAAAGGGCGTGACCCCCATGCCCACGGGCGAAAAGCCGGCGGCCAGGTGCTGCATGATGGTGTTGCCGGCGATGGAGACGTACTTGATGTCCTTTGGGTTGGCGCCGGCCTTCCGGCAGGCGTCCAGAATGAGCCCCGACAGCTGTTCCCGGATAAGGCGGGTCAGCGTCTCGTGGCCGTTATCGGCGCAATACTGGATGCGGCTGATGACGTCGGCGCCGTACACCCGCTGGGCGTTGACGCCGCTGGCCGTGGCAAGCCGCGTGCGGGTGGGGATATCGGTCAGGTGCGCCACAACCGTTGTGGTCCCGATATCGACGGCGACGCCCAGCGGGCCCTTGTAACCGGACGCGCTGCCGCTGTCATTGGCGCCGGCGATTTCCATCTTCATCGTCTCCGGCAGGTAAACCGTCATGTCGCCGCGGACAACGGTCTGGCAGGCCCGGACCTTTTCGCCGTTTTCCTTGAGTTGCACAAGGCACTTCCCGCAGCGGCCCCTGCCGCCGCAGGGCGCCTCGATGTACAGGTCCTCCGCCTTGATGCGGTCATAAATCGTTTCGCCGTCCACGGCCTTGGCCGTGCGGATGAGCTTTCCTGAGCGGTAGAATTCGACGGTAGGCATGGCTTATAAACTCCTTAGTCTTTGTATATTTTATTGGGAGGCGGCCTCGGCAAATAGCGACCAGGTGCTGCTCCCGGTGATGGTGACGTCGATATACCGGCCGATCAGCGCCTTGTCTCCGGCCAGATGGACGAGCCTGCCGCCGTTTGTCCTTGCCGACAGGGGATAGCGGACGTCTCCCGATTCGCCGTCCACCAGGACCCGCAGCGTCTTGCCCACATACATAGCGTGCTTTTCGGCGGAAATGTCATTTTGCAGGGCTACCAGCGCGTCAAACCAGCGCTGCTTTTCCTCCCGGGGCACGGGGTCCGGCAGGTCGGCGGCGGGGGTGCCCGTCCGTTTGGAGTAGATGAAGGTGAACAGCGCGTCAAACCGCGCCTGGCGCAATACCTCCATGGTCTTTTCAAAATCCTCCGCCGTTTCGCCGGGGAAGCCGACGATGACGTCGCTGGTGAGGACGATATCCGGCATATACCGGCGGGCCGTTTCCACCAGCGACAGGTACTGGGCCTGGGTGTAGCCCCGGTTCATGGCCCGGAGTATCCGGTCGCTGCCGGCCTGGAAGGGCAGGTGCAGGTGCCGCGCGACCTTGCCGCAGGCCGCCATTGTCTGAAACAGCTTATCGCTCGCGTCCTTGGGATGGCTGGTCATGAACCGGACGAGAAACTCGCCCTCAAGATTACTGACCGACCGGAGGATGTCGGCAAAATCCACGTCTTCGTCCAGGTCCTTGCCGTAGGAGTTGACGTTCTGCCCCAGGAGCGTGATGTCCTTGTAGCCCTCGGATATCAGCTGCCGCGCCTCGTCGAGGATCACCTGCGGGCTGCGGCTGCGCTCGCGCCCCCGCACGTGGGGGACGATACAGTAGGAGCAGAAGTTGTTGCAGCCATACATGACGGACAGCCAGGCCTTAACCCCGCCGCTCCGGGAGACGGGGAGCCCCTCGGCAATAGAGCCCTCCTCTTCCTCCACGGCAAAGATGCGGCCCCGCTCCATCAAAAGGTTTTCAAGGAATTCCGGAAAGCGCCATAAGGCGTGGGGGCCGAAGACGAGGTCCACGTGCCGGAAGGAGCGCCTAATTTTTTCAGCCGCCTGGGGCTGCTGCACCATGCAGCCGCAGACAGCGATGATCTGCTCGGGGTTTTTGCGCTTTGTGTGCACCAGGGCGCCAATGTTGCCGTACACCCGCAGTTCGGCGTGCTCCCGGACGGCGCAGGTGTTGATGACAATCACGTCGGCGTCCTCTTCTTTATCGGTAAAACGATATCCCATCTCCAGGAGCATGCCCCGCAGCTTTTCACTGTCGGATTCGTTCTGCTGGCAGCCGTAGGTATCCACAAAGGCGGCCGGGGAGCGGCCCAGGCCGGCGTGATGCCGCCGGATCCTCTCCATGACGGCCCGCTGCCGGTCGACGGCTTCCCGGGGTATTTGCGCTTTCGTAGCCAATTTAATCTCCACTCTTAAAAAGTATGAGGCAGGTAAACCGTCTGCCTACACAGAGTATTTTATCATTTAGATGTAGAATTTACAATGTAAATAATGTATAATCAGCCATAGCGGCATCCCCCATGCGTCGGCTGCCGAAGCGGATTTTACCGGGAGGATATACATGAAACACCTTGTTATCGACAGGCGGGCCGTCAAAAGCAATCTCAAGGCCGTCAAGGAGCGTGCCGACGGGGCTGCCATCTATGCCGACTTGAGCGCCAACGCCTGCGGCATGGGCATCCTTGAAATTGCGCGGCTGTTGCGGGATGACGGGGTGCACACCTATGCCGTTTCCGACCCGAAAGACGCGCTGGAGCTCCGCAACAACGGTTTTACCGAGGAAAGGATCATGATGCTCCGGTCCACCGCCGACCCGAAGGAGCTGGAGGAGCTGATCGACTTAAAGGTCATCTGCACCGTGGGCTCCTATGACGCCGCTGTTGCCCTCAACGGGTTGGCGGAGGCGCGGAAAACGGTGGCGGAGGTCCAGATCAAGGTGGACACGGGCCTGGGCCGCTACGGCTTTAACCCTTCGGAGACGGATAAAATCGCCGCCATCTATAAATACATGCCGAACCTGGCGGTGGTGGGCACCTTTACCACCTACGCCGCCTCCTGGCGCAGCAGGAAGCTGACCCAGGCGCAGCTGGACACCTTCAACCGGGTGCTGGACAAGATTACGGAAATGGGTTTCGAGCCGGGGATTGCCCACGCCTGCGACTCGGCGGCCCTTTTCCGGTACGATTTCGGCCGGATGGACGCCGTGCGCGTCGATACGGCCCTGTCCGGGCGGATGCCCGGGAACGCGGCGGGACTGATCAAGGTGGGCTATATCGAGGCCGGGATCGAGGAGGTCGGCTGGGTGCCCAAGGGGCACCGGGTCGGCGCCGAGCACGGCATCATCACGAAAAAGCCGACGAAAATCGCCGTTTTGTCCGTGGGCTATTACCACGGCTTCGGGGTGGACCGCCATATCAGCGAATACAGCCTTTTCGACCTGCTCCGGCGCCGCCGGCAGCCGCTGCACGTCAAGATCGGCGGCCAGCGCGCCCGGGTACTGGGCAACGTGGGGCTACTGCACACCATTATCGACGTGACGAATATCGAATGCGCCGTTGGCGACACGGTCATCCTGGATGTGGACCCTGTCAACGTCAAAGGCCTGCCGATTGTCTATTTATAATGACGACAAGGACTGGTGATTCTTGGGCAAGATAATCCGGCTGGACGCGCATGTGGCCGACCTGATCGCCGCCGGCGAGGTTGTCGAGCGGCCGGCCTCGGTCGTCAAAGAGCTGATGGAAAACGCCATTGACGCCGGCGCCGGCAAGATCACCGTTGAGATCAAAGGCGGCGGCATGACCTATATACGGGTTACCGACAACGGCTCCGGCATCCCCGACGAGGATACCGAGACAGCGTTCCTGCGCCATGCCACCAGCAAGCTCCGGGACGAAAAGGGGCTGGAGGCCATCCTCACCCTGGGGTTCCGGGGCGAGGCGCTGGCGGCCATCGCGGCGGTATCGCGCATTGAGCTGCTCACCCGGGAGACGGGCGCCGCCGAGGGGACAAGCCTCTCCCTCGAGGGCGGCGTCGTCACGTCCCATACGGCCGCCGGATGCCCGGAGGGCACCACGATCATCGTTCGGGATTTGTTTTACAACACCCCGGCCCGCCTGAAATTCATGAAATCGGACAGGGCGGAGGGCGCCGCCGTCTCCGCCATGGTGTGGAGCGGCGCGCTGTCCCACCCGGAGGTCTCCGTCCGCTATATCAAGGACGGCAAGGAAGAATGCCATACTCCCGGCGACGGGCGTATGGATTCGTGCATTTACAGCCTGTTCGGCCGGGACTTCATGAACGGCCTGCTGCCGGCCGACACCAGCGACGGCGACGTGGCCGTCGCGGGGTACGTCTCGACCCCCGACGCGGCCCGGGGCAACCGGACGGGCCAGTACTTTTTCGTCAACGGGCGGCCGGTCCGATCCAAAACGCTGCAGGCCGCCCTGGAACAGGCGTATAAAAACAGGCTCTTCACAGGGCGGTTTCCCGCCTGCGTCCTGTACATAACGCTCCGGCCCGGCGACGTGGACGTCAACGTCCACCCCACAAAGACCGAGGTCAAATTTGTCCGGGAGCACCAGGTGTTCGACGGCGTTTACTACGCGGCCCTGTCGGCGCTGGAGGGTTATGCCGCAAACCGCGCCGCCCCCCGGGAGGAAACAGTGTCCCCGATAGTGGAACAAAAGCCGGCCGAAACGGCGTTTGATGCCGGCCCGGCCCGCAATACGGCGATAAAGCCGGCGGGCGGCGGGACCGCCCCCGCCAGAAGCCGATTCGACGGGGCGGTGATCAAAGCCTTCGGCAACCGGTTCCCGGCGGCGTCGGAAGCCGGCGTTTACGCGCCGGTTCGGGACACTGCGCGGCCGGCGTACAAAACGTCGGCCCCCGCCCGGCCCGCCCAGGAGCCGCCCGATATCCCCCAGCAGCTGGCGCTGGAACCGGACCCCGCCCTCGAAACGCCGCCCTACAGGCTGATCGGCGAGACGCTGGGCACGTATATCCTGGTGGAGCGGGGCCAGAGCCTCTGGCTGATTGACAAGCACGCGGCCCATGAACGCATCCATTTTGACAGGCTCCGGCGGGAGAGACAGTCACAAACGGCGGCGTCCCAGACGCCAGCATCGCAGATGCTTTTGGAGCCGCTGGTCTGCACCCTGGGGGGCGAGGACACGGCGCTTTTGCTGGAGCACGCCGGAGACTTTGAGCGGCTCGGCTTTTCCTTGGAGTCCTTCGGCGAGACGGCGGTGGCTGTCCGGCAGATACCGGCGGACATGGACAATCAGGATATAGAAGCGCTGTTGGGCGAGGCGGCGCAGCTCTTGCGCCGCGGCGGCAAGCCGGACGGCGGCCTGTTTTACGACGAACTGCTCCATATGGTGGCCTGCAAAGCGGCCATCAAGGCGGGCAAGAGCTCGCAGCCGGCGGAGATGCACGCCCTTGTCGCCCAGGTGTTCTCCGGCGAGATTACCCACTGCCCCCACGGGCGGCCGGTGGCGGTGGAGCTGACGAAGGCGTCGCTGGACAAGAGCTTTAAGCGCGGCTGACGCCCGGGCGGTTATAAAGTCCGCCCGGAGCGGAAAGGGCCGTGATGGGCCGGGGTATTCTATATCCGGCCGTCCGAGGACGGCAAATACACAGGCCCTTGCTTTGGAGAGAGTATGATACCGACAATCGCAGTCATCACCGGGCCCACGGCCACGGGGAAATCGGCGCTGGGCGTCGCCCTGGCGAAAAAACTCGGCGGGGAGATCGTGTCCGCCGATTCGATGCAGATATACCGGTACATGGACGTGGGTACGGCCAAGCCGACGGCGGCGGAAATGGACGGCGTCCCGCACCATATGCTGGACGTGGCGTCCCCCTTTGAAAGCTACTCCGTGGCCCGGTATGTGGAAGACGCCGCCCGCTGCGTGGACGATATCCTGCGGCGGGGGAAGCTGCCCATCCTGGTGGGCGGGACGGGGCTGTATATTGAATCCCTGTTATCCGGCCGCACCTTTGCCGAAATGGGGGACGAAGACCTCCGGGCGGAGCTGGCGGCCCGTTACGACAGCCAGGGCGGTCTGGCGCTTCTGGAGGAGCTGCGCCGGGTGGACCCAATTAGCGCTGCCCGGCTCCACGTCAACGACAAAAAACGCATCATCCGGGCGCTGGAAATCTATAAGCTGACAGGCCGGACGATCACCGAGCATGACGAATTGACCAGGGCGCAGCCGCCCCGGTACAGGGGGCGGACCATCGCCTTAAGCTTTGCCGACCGGGCGGATTTGTACGGCCACATCGACCGGCGGGTCGACAAGATGATGGCCCGGGGGCTGGAGCAGGAGGTCCGGCGCCTTCTGGAGATGGGCCTTACCGCGCAGCACACGGCCATGCAGGCCATCGGCTACAAGGAGCTGGCGGCCGCCGTCCAAAGCGGCGGCGAGATTGGGCCGGCGGTGGAGAAAATCAAGCAGGAATCCCGCCGCTACGCCAAGCGCCAGCTCTCCTGGTTCCGCCGGGACAGGAGCATCCGGTGGATATTGTGGGAAAAAGAGCCCGATTTTGATACCGGGTTGCAAATTTCGACACAATATTTGGAAAATATTGTATAGTATATTGCCGTCATCAGACACATCGACAGGCGGCGGCGCCTTCCTTCGCAGGACGCCGCCGGAGAAAGAAAGGACGGCAACTATGGCAAAGATACAGAATTTACAGGACATTTTTCTCAATCAGGCGCGGACGAACAAGCAGCAGGTCACCGTATTTCTTGTCAACGGGTTCCAGCTTCGGGGCGTTGTGACAGGGTTTGACAGCTTTACGGTGGTGCTTGATTCGGAGGGGAAGCAGCAGCTGATTTACAAGCATGCGATTTCGACCATCATCCCCTCCAGACCCATCAGCCTGACAGCGGGAAGCGAAGGACCGTAAAGCCGGCGGCGGAGCGCGCGTTGCACCGCGGCACGCCGGCGCTATAGAAGGGGTGTATCGGTTGCAGCGCAGCGATTTTGTGATGAAGGTGATGTCCGCGGTGCTCTTCCTGGCCATCGCGGCGTACATCGGGCTGTACATCTACAATACCGCCAATAAAAAGCTGGTGACGACGCCGGCGGTACGCTATACGGAAATGGACGCGGGCCATGCCGAAGGCTATATCATTAGGAGCGAAACGCTCCTGGAGGGCGCGGCCGGGGCCATGACGCTTCTGGCCGGAGAGGGCGAAAAGGTCGCCGCCGGACAAGCTATTGCCATCTATTACGACGGCGAGACGGCCATGGAGCGCGCCAGCGAGATCCGGGCGCTCCAGATTGAGATCGCGGAGGCGGAGTCGAAGCTCAACAGTCCCGCGACGCCGAAGGTCCTGGATACGAACGATTCCATCCTGGCCCTGTCCAACGCGGTGCGCCACCGGGATTTTTCAGATCTGCCCGACCTGGAATACAGCATCCGGTACCGGGTGCTGGCGGACACGTCGGAAGAGCTGACGGAGGGCGACGTGGCGGTTTTAAAAGGCAGGCTGGCGCAGCTGCTGAAGGAAAACCCCGGCACGAAAACGGTTTATACGCCCATGAGCGGCGTGTTTTCAACGGTTGTGGACGGGTTTGAAAACTGCGGCCCCGAGATTTTATCCGACCTGACGCCGTCGAAGCTGGCGTCGTATTTTCAGAATGGCCAGCCCTCCGCCGGCGCGCTGGGTAAGCTGATCCCGGACATCACCTGGTATTTTGCCGCCGTGATGGATGTGGACGACGCGGCAAAGCTTGCCGGCAGCTCGTCGGCGACCCTGCAGTTTACGAAGACCTACAACAAAAAAATGAGCATGAAGGTGGAGAGCATCGGCGCCGAGGAAAACGGCAAATGCGTGGTTGTCTTTTCCTCCCGGCGCGCCATGTCCGATATCACCGCCCTGCGCACTTTGACAGCCCAGGTGGAGTTTAACGCTCTGTCCGGGCTTCTGGTGCCGAAGGAGGCCGTTTACACCGAGCCCGGCGGCAAAACGTACATCTATCTCCTGACGGTCCTGCAGGCTGAAAAGGTCTACGTGGAGATCCTCAGCCAGACGGGGGACAACTACATCGTGCGCGACGGCGCGGAGAACGGCACCGCCCTGCGGGAAGGCAAGGAGATTATTGTCAAGGGCGAAGACCTGTATGACGGCAAGGTGGTGGAACGATGACCATAGCAGACAATGTCCGGCGCGTGCGGGAGCAGATTGCCGAAGCGGCCCTAAAAGCCGGCCGCGCCCCGGAGGAGATTACCCTGGTGGCGGCGGCGAAAATGAACGGCGCCGACCGTGTCCGGGAGGCTATTTTGGCCGGCGTTGACGCCGTGGGCGAAAACAGGGTGCAGGAGATGCTGCAAAAAAACGGCGAAGGGGCGTACGCGGGCGCGCCGCTGCATTTTATCGGGCATCTCCAGACCAACAAGGTGCGCCATGTGGTCGGCCTTTGCAGCCTGATCGAATCGGTGGGCTCCGCGGAGCTGCTGGAGCTGATCAGCAGGCGCGCGCTCATGTTGTCGATCAAACAGGACATACTGATTGAGGTAAATATCGGACGCGAACCGACAAAATCCGGCATTTTAAAGGAAAATCTGGAAGAACTTTTAATCCGCGCCGGGCTTTTGCCGGGCGTCCGCATTTGCGGATTGATGGCAATCCCTCCTGCCCAGAGCAAAAATTGCAATTATTTCGATGAAATGTACAACCTTTTTGTTGACATAAGAGCAAAAAAATACGATAATATCTCTATGAATTTTCTGTCAATGGGCATGAGCGACAGTTTTGCGGCGGCGATAGCCGCCGGTTCAAATATGGTACGTGTCGGAACAGCCATCTTCGGCGCGCGCCAGTATTGACAGGATCATGCTTATTAGGAGGCAGCGATATGGGACTCTTTAATGAACTGAAAAAACTGACTCGTCCGTATGATGACGACGACGACGAGTTTGAGGATTTTAAACCCAAGGCAACGGAGGAGATCCCCATTGCGCCGCGGACGCCCGCCCAGGCCAGAAGCTCCTACGGCGGCTTTGAGGAGCGGCGCGACAGCAACAAGGTTGTCAATATCCACGCCACAGCACAGCTGCAGGTTGTTTTAGTCAAACCGGAACGCTTTGAGAACGCCGGCGAGGTCGCCGACCATCTCCGGGAAAAGCGGACGGTGGTGCTCAATCTCGAACAGACAAACAAGGATATCGCCCGGCGGATTCTGGACTTTCTCGGCGGTGTTGCGTACGCGCAGGAGGGCAAGATCAAAAAGGTTGCCGTCAGCACGTATATCATCACGCCGTACAATGTCGACCTGCTGGGTGACCTTATTGACGAGCTGGAGAACAACGGGCTTTATTTCTAGACGCTTGAGACGCCAGAAAGAGATAAGACAACAGGCTTTGTTTTTGTGAAAGGGTTGAACAATCATGCTCACACCGCAAGAAATCTCCGGTAAAGAATTTGTCAAAGCGGTCTTTGGCGGCTATGACATGTCGGCCGTTGACGATTTTCTTGAAACGCTGACCGCCGATTACACGGCACTGTATAAAGAAAACGCCATTTTGAAAAGCAAAATCAAGGTGCTTGTTGAAAAGGTCGAAGAATACAGGACGACGGATGACGCCATGCGCATGGCGCTTCTGACGGCGCAGAAGCTCGGTGAGGAGATTACGGCCGAGGCCAAGAAAAAGGCCGAGGAAATGATCAGCCAGACGGAGAAGGACATCCGGGACCGGCTGAACGAAATGAAAAGCAAGTTTGCCGATGAGGACGCCCGCCTCAGAGCCGTCAAGGAGGAGACCCGGAAGTTTATCGCCGCGTCCCAGGAGATCATGCGGCAGCACGGGCTGTTCCTGGCAAAGCTGGAAGAGCTCAATAAGCTGGACGAATCCGATACGCAGCCCCGGGAGGAGACAGCGGCGGCCGAAACGGCGGCCGAGCCGCCCGAGACGCCCGGCCCCGCGGAGGATACCGCCCGGCAGATTGACGACGCGCTGTACAGGCTGACGGATACGAAAGAGGACCCCTTTGCCTCACTGTACAACGAGGAGGAAGAGGAAGCGAAAAAGCAAGCGCGGCACCGGCGAGAGAGATTTGCCGACGATGACGACGAGCCCACCACGCCGCGCCCCAAGTTTGACTTTGAGAACCTGAAATTCGGCGCGAATTACACGGGCGATTAACCTCCCGCAATCTATTGTGTCAAACGGGTCGGCTTAAAGGTCCGGCCCGTTCATTATAGCCTTCAAATACAAGGAGAAGCGGCCATGGCTGTAGACTATAATAAAACAATCAACCTGCCGAAAACGGATTTCCCCATGCGCGCGGGGCTGCCCAAGCGCGAACCGGAGATGCTCGCCGAGTTTTACCGGAAGGATATCTACGGGAAACTGATGGAAAAAAACCAGGGAAAACCCCTGTTTATCTTGCACGACGGACCGCCCTTCAGCAACGGCGATATCCACATCGGCACGGCGATGAACAAGATCCTCAAGGACATCATCGTCCGCTATAAAAACATGACGGGGTACAAGGCCCCGTATATCCCCGGCTGGGACAACCACGGCATGCCGATTGAGAGCGCCATCATCAAAAAGAACAAGCTGGACCGGAAAAGCATGTCCGTGCCGGAGTTCCGCAACGCCTGCCGCGCCTTTGCGGAGGATTTTGTCTCCCGCCAGCGGGAGCAGTTCAAGCGCCTGGGCGTCATCGGCGACTGGGAGCACCCGTATCTCACCATGGACCCGGCCTTTGAGGCCAAGGAGGTCCGTGTTTTCGGCAAGATGTATGAAAAGGGCTATATCTACAAGGGCCTCAAGCCCGTCTACTGGTGCCCGTCGGACGAGACGGCCCTGGCCGAGGCGGAGATCGAGTACGCCGACGACCCCTGTCAGGCCATCTACGTCAAATTCCGGGTCAAGGATGACAAGGGCGTTCTAAAGGGCGTCTGCGACCCGGCAAACACGTACTTTGTCATCTGGACAACCACCACCTGGACCCTGCCGGGGAACCTGGCCATCTGCCTGGGCCCGGACTTCGAGTACGCCGTTGTCAAGGCCGGCGGCGCGTGCTATATCATCGCCGCGGAGCTTGCGGAAACGGTGATGAAAAAGGCCGGGATCGAGGCCTACGACATCCTCGCAAAGCTGCCCGGCCGGGCCTTTGAGCTGATGACGGCGCAGCACCCCTTCTACGACCGGGAGTCCCTGATCATCGTCGGCAGCCATGTGACCATCGATACCGGCACCGGCTGCGTGCACACGGCCCCCGGCTTCGGCGTGGACGACTTCAACGTCTGCCGGAACTACCCGCAGATTCCCTTTGTCGCGCCGGTGGATTCCCGGGGAATAATGACGGCGGAGGCGCTGCAGTTTGCGGGGCTGCACTACACCAAGGCCAACGAGGCCATTCTGGAGGATTTGAGAAGCAGCGGCGCGCTGTTTGCCGAGGAGAGCATCGTCCACGCCTATCCCCACTGCTGGCGGTGCAAAAACCCCATCATCTACCGGGCCACCGAGCAGTGGTTTGCCTCCGTGGACGCCATCAAGGACGCGGCGGTGGCCGCCTGCGACGGCATCAAGTGGAATCCCGAATGGGGCAAGGAGCGCATGATCGCCATGATCCGCGAGCGCAGCGACTGGTGCATCTCGCGCCAGCGCCACTGGGGCCTGCCGATTCCGGTGTTCTACTGCGAGGACTGCAAAAAACCCGTGTGCACCTCTGAGACCATCGACGCCGTGGCCGCGGTCTTCGGCCAGAAGGGCTCCAACGCCTGGTATGAGCTGGAGGCGGCCGATATCCTGCCCGGAGGCTTTGCCTGCCCCCACTGCGGCGGGACGCGCTTTACGAAGGAAACCGACACGCTGGACGGCTGGTTTGACTCCGGCTCCACCCATGCGGCCGTGCTGGACGAGTTCCCCGGCCTGCATTCGCCCGCCGACGTGTATCTGGAGGGCGGCGACCAGTACCGGGGCTGGTTCCAGTCCTCCATGCTGACCAGCATCGCCACCAAGGGCGAGGCGCCCTACCGCCAGATCATCACCCACGGCTGGACGGTGGACGGCGAGGGGAAGGCCATGCACAAATCCCTGGGCAACGCCGTGGCGCCCGAGGAGGTCATCAAGGATTACGGGGCCGATATCCTGCGGCTCTGGATCGCCTCCTCCGACTACAGGGCGGACGTACGGATCTCCAAGGACATCCTCAAGCAGCTGTCGGATATCTATCTGAAAATCCGCAACACCGCCCGGTTCCTGCTGGGCAATCTGGACGGCTTCGACCCGGACGCGGCGGTGCCCTTCGAGCAGATGCTGGAGCTGGACAAATGGGCCGTCGTGAAGCTCAACAAGCTCGTCGAGCGCGTCATCGCGGCCTACGAGCGCTATGAATACCATGTGATTTACCACGGCATCCACAATTTCTGCGCCGTGGACATGTCCAGCATCTATCTGGATATCATCAAGGACCGGCTGTACTGCGAGGCGGCCGACAGCTTTGCCCGCCGCAGCGCCCAGTCGGCCATGCACCTCATCCTCGACAGCCTTGTCCGGCTTCTGGCGCCGATTCTCGCCTTCACCTCGGAGGAGATCTGGGCGGCCATGGCCCACAGCAGGAAGGACGACCCGGAGAGCGTGCTGTTCAACGCCATGCCGGCGCCGGATTCCCGCTATGTCTTTACACCCGAGCAGGAAGAGAAGTGGGAGCGGCTCCTCTTATTGCGGACGGACGTCAACAAGGCGCTGGAGCTGGCCCGCGCCGAAAAGATCATCGGCAAGCCCCTGGACGCGGAAATTACCCTGTATCTTGACGAGACGGGCGTTAAAAACTTTGAGCTGGTTAAGGACGAAAACCTCAAGGAGCTGTTTATCGTATCGAAGGTGACGGTGACGAACGCGCCGGCCGGCGGCGGGTACGCCGCCCAGGAGTTTGCCGGCGCCGTCATTGAGGTCAAAGCCAGTACGGAGGCCAAATGCGTCCGCTGCTGGACCCACGACGCCCGCGTCGGGGAAAACGCCGCGCACCCCGAGCTTTGCCCCAGATGCGCCGCGGTGGTCTCCTGACGGCGCGCCAACGACCCTTAAAGCTTTAAGGGCCGCCTTTGGCCTGTATTTGCAGGGGCGCCCCGACGCGGGCGCCCCCTTTGTCTGCCCGGTTTCAAACTGTCGACAAAGCCCTTTCGGGCTTTGCCGACACAAAGCTGCATGCAGGTCGCTCTGCCGCTCCCTGCATGAGAGGTGTCATTTCCGACGCACATGTCGCCGGAAATGACGCAACTTGAATCTTTTTGCCGCTGTGGCGGCAAACTCTGCGAGGCTTTTTTCGCTGAAACAGGTTTGTCTACAAGCTGAGGCGGCACTGCTTATGGCTGTGCCGCTTTTGGCCGCGCGATACCACAGAGTTAGGAGAGAGCATCATGATCTATTTTATCATCGCCGCGCTCATCGTCCTGTGTGACCAGGCGGTCAAATACCTGCTGTCGACAACCATGACGCTGGGCGAATCCGCGGCGCTGATCCCGGGCCTTGTCGGGCTTGTCTACGTCCGGAACACCGGGGCCGCCTTCAGCTTTCTGGCCGACATGCGCTGGCTGCTGGTGGCGATCTCCTTTATCGCCATGGCGATCATCGTCTATATTCTCATCCGGTACCGGACGAAGCTGGGCCTGTTCGGCAGACTGGGCCTGTCCTTTATCCTGGGCGGCGCGTTTTCAAATTTCATCGACCGCGCGCTTTTCGGGTACGTGCCGGACTTTTTTGAGTTCCAGTTCGTCCATTTTGCCATCTTTAACGTGGCGGACGTCTTTATCACCGCGGGCGGCGTCATGTTCTGCGTCTACTATCTCTTTCGCCGAGACGACATCGCCGGGGATTTTGTCCTCTTCGGACGGAAGCCGGTGAAAGCGCCGGGCCGGACGGGCGACGGGGTCGAAGGTAAGGACCGCACAGCGGAGGATGACCGTGGCGACCGTCAATCTTGAGGCCGCCATAGACGGCGTGCGCCTGGACGTTTTCCTGGCGGAAAAGCTGGAGGGCTGCAGCCGCAGCGCCGTACAGAAGCTGATAGAGCAGGGGTGCGTCACCCTGGGCGGCGCGCCGGTGCAGAAAAACCGGCGGGTGGCCGCCGGGGAGGTCTATACGGTCAGCCTGCCGGAGCCCGTCCCGACAAAGACGGAGGCGCAGGCGATTGCGCTGGACGTGGTGTATGAGGATAACGACGTGATTGTCGTCAACAAGCCCCGGGGCATGGTGGTGCACCCCGCGCCGGGGCACCCGGACGGCACCCTGGTGAACGCGCTCTTATACCACTGCGGCGACAGCCTGTCGGGCATCGGGGGCGAGATTCGCCCGGGCATCGTCCACCGCATCGACAAGGACACCTCGGGGCTGGTGATCGCCGCGAAGAACGACGCCGCCCACGCGGCCCTGTCGGCGCAGCTGAAGAGCAGGAGCCTGTCCCGGGTGTACGAGGCCGTGGCTATTGGCACGATAAAAAACGATACCGGCACGATAGACGCGCCCATCGGCCGCCATCCCACGGACCGGAAGCGCCAGACCGTGACGGAGAAAAACGGCCGCCCGGCCGTTACCCATTATGAGGTCCTGGGCCGTTACGCCGGGTACACCCATGTCCGCTGCCGCCTGGAGACGGGGCGGACCCATCAGATCCGCGTCCATCTGGCCTACATCGGACACCCCCTGTTGGGCGACCTGGTCTACGGCCGGAAAAAGCCGGAAAAGGGCCTGGCCGGCCAGTGTCTGCACGCCCGGGAGCTCAAGTTTATCCACCCCGCAACAGGCCGGGAAATTCATCTGGAGACGCCGCTGCCGGATTATTTTGTCCAGGTGCTCTCCCGGCTCGGCCCCAAGGAGAGCGGCAGCCGAGCCCCCTGAGACGGCCGGAAAAGCCGACGACGCAAGTCCGCTGTTCTATGCGGACTTTTTATAATTTTGGTAATTGCATTGGCGGGGATTTTCCACTACAATTGATGTGTTGCGTCGCACACTACCTAATAGGCTTGACCCCCTGCGGCGCATCCGCCGGGGCGGCCCTAGACCCGCGGGCGCGCGCCCTGAAGCTCATAAGCGGAGGTTACACGATGAAATTAGACCGGAAGAAAACCGTTTTGATGTGGACGATCCTCATCATCGCCCTCGTCCAGATGCCGGCCCTGGCGCTCTCGCCGGCCATCCACCTCATTCAGACGCAGGCGTTCCCGGACAAGACGCTGGCCCAGGTCCAGACGGTGATGGGGCTGACGAACTTGGCCTCACCCCTGGTGTCGGTCCTGGCGGCGCTGCTTATTAACCGCGGGCTGATTTCCAAGAAGGCCGCGGCCGTGGCGGGGCTCGGTTTTCTGTTTCTGACGGGCCTGTTTACGATTCTGTTTCACTCGGCGTTCTGGCACCTTTACATCATCAGCATCCTGCTGGGTATCGCCACCGGCTGCTACATGACCAACGCCTTCGGGCTCATGTTTGACAATTTTGACGACGACGCCCGGCAGGTCATTTCCGGCTACCAGACGTCCGCCATCAACACCGGCGGCATCTTGTTAAGCCTCTTGGGCGGCGTGCTGGCCACGCAGATGTGGTACGGCGGCTACCTGCTGTTTCTGGTGGGGCTGCCCATCGCGATACTGGCGTTAATCACCGTGCCGAATTACCTGTCCCCCAAAAAGCGGACGTCGGACGGCGAAGCCGGCAGCGCCAAGCTCAATCCCGGCGTGTTTTACTACGCGGTGATCGCCTGCCTGTTTATGATGATTTACGGCGTCTGCGGCAGCAACATCTCCACCCACCTCTCCGGTATCGGCAATTCCGCCACCTCGGGCATCGCCTCGGCGCTCCAGATGGGCGGCGGCGTTGTGGCCGGCATCTTTTTCGGCAAGCTGTCGGCAAAACTTAAGGACATGATCATGGTCGTGGCGTGCGCGGCCATCTTTGTGGGCTTTATGATTTTGAGCCTGTTTTCCGCCTCTTTGATCATGAACTTCATCGGCGTGTTTATCGCCGGCATGTCCCTGAGCATGATGCTGCCCCACTGTACCTACCGGGTTTCCACGCTGGTGGACGCCACCACCTCGGCTACCGCCACCGTCATCGCCACCAGCATCGCGCCCAGCCTGGGCGGCTTTCTGTCGCCGGTGGTCTACACGAACCTAACGACGGCGCTGTTCGGCAATTCCACCGTGGCGCGGTACGCCTTTGTGGGCGGCGTCGC
>JAJUHI010000018.1 GCA_029267955.1 Sporobacter termitidis
AACAGACCCGGAAAACCAATTTGTTGAGATTACTTACGACGGCCTGCTGTTTTTGGAAGAATACGAACGTGAAATGAGAAAATATAACGAGCGCAGACATTTAGTCAATCTCCTGAGAATGACGGCAGCCTGCAGCGCCCTGTCGGCCTGTATGTGCACAGCGATTCTCCTTGAAAATCTGCTGCGGCGCAATTAAGCAAAAAATAACGGCCGATTGCGGCCGCGCAAAACGCCCCTCTCGGGGCGTTTTTTCATAGTCAAAACAAGACCGCCTCCCCTCCCCGTCCATTGTACAGGGGAGGCTTCGCTTATTTTTTCACGTTTTTCGCGTAATCGACGATAAAGGCGTCCGGAACGAGCCGCCCGGCGTTTGTTGTGCTGGAGGGCCTGTTGATCACCTTGTTGCGGTACACCATGATCGTGCTGCTGCCGCCGTCCAGATTTGACGCCTGCAGCGCGCCGTATTTGGCCAGGATCTCCGCGCAGTCTCCCACCGTGCAGCCGAGACTGTAGCCGAGCTGCCGGCCGTCCACCGTCAACAGCATCACCGTACCATCGGCAGCCTGGCCAATGGCGGTTCTGGGCTGGATGCCAAAGCCGGTAAAGCCGTCCGTCACATTCTTGCCGTTGATGATCAGCGCCGGCATAAATTCGACGGCGTCGCGGTAACCCGCCTCCTCGATAGACGCGCCGATATACAGCCTGTCATCCCGGGAAAAGCCGATGTTCAGATACCCGTTATTGACGGGCTGGCTTAATATTTTGCCGTCTTTGATCAAGAGCCCCACCACAATGCCGCCGTTGCCGTGCCACTCGGGGTCGGCAAAGCCGCTGGCGTTAATGGCCAGCACAGCGTCGTTGTCCCTGGCGATCTGCTCAACGGTCTGTCCCACCCTGCCGAGATATTTGGAGACGCCCACGCGCACCTGGGCGGGATTGGTGACAAGGGCCAGCTTGCCCACATAGCCGTCTCCCGTCACCTCAATAATGACGATGCCGTTTTCACTGTCCAGCACAAGGATCGGGTCCCCATGGACGGTAACGGGCAGCGCGCTGTGGTCCTTTGCGAAGGCTTCGTTTATCAAAAGCTTGTCGTAACCGTCCGCTAAAAGCTCGGGCCGTTCGGCAAGATAACCTTCAAGGGAAGCCGGGTCGACAACCGGGAACCGCTTATAGAACACCGTATTCGGGTCGGTCGCGCCTTCGGCGCCCGCGTTTTGATATGTATTAGCGTCCTTGAATATCAGATACGGCAGCTCGCTGTACTGGTACCAGGACGTCTCCAGCGTCTTCTGGGACCTGATAAAGGCTTCTTTTTTATCCATGACCTCGTCAATGACAAATCCGGGGATAAAAAAGGTTGCCAGCCATTTGTGGGAATATGTGTCCATGGCCGTCTCGATATAAATATCGCGCCATTTTTTAATAAACGGTATATCGGAGAATACCGCGATTATGTAAAGCCATGAGAGCACCAGGACGGCAATAAGCGCGATCGCAATGCGCTGCATCCGCCGGCGTTTAACCTTCAGCTGCCTGTCATAGCCGGTATTTTCGCCCTTTATTGCGCCCTGATGGGGCTGCGCCATTTGCATCACTTCCTTCTATACAGAGTACCGCGTCTGCCGCCTGCGGCTGCCCGCGGCTTGACCACAAATAACCGTTTTATTATGTCGCCCTCTTGCACAAACTAGAGGTTACATTGGAGGGGTTGAAATGAGTTTGATTCCCTGTACCGGCGACTGCGTCTATCAGAAAGACGGCTGCTGCATGCTGGAGCGCGCCGCGACAAAAGGCAAGCCGGAAAAGGCGTCCGACAGCTGCGTGCACTACGTTAAAAAGCAAAGCGGGCAATCGTCATGACAGCGCCTGGGCGATGGCCTCGGAGATATTTCGCGCCGTCAGCACCGTCAGGCCATCCGGGACGGTGACCTTGCCCATGGCGTTTTTTGGGACCAGCACCGTTTTAAAGCCCAGGCGCCGGGCCTCGGCCAGCCTCATGGTCATACCGGTCACCGGCCGGAGCTCTCCCGTCAGGCCCACCTCGCCCACCGCGACGAGATCCTCCCGGACGGGCTTGTCCCGGAAGCTGGAGGCCAGCGCCAGGATAATCGCCAGATCGGCGGAGGGCTCGTCCACCGTCAGGCCGCCGATGACGTTGATATAGGCGTCGTTGGCGGCGATGCGCAGGCCGCTGCGCTTTTCCAGGACCGCCAGAAGCATCATGGCGCGGTTGTACTCCACGCCGTTGGCGTTGCGCCGCGGCACATTGTAGCAGCTGGCGGTGACCAGCGCCTGAATCTCCGCCAGGATGGGCCGTGTCCCCTCGATAACGCAGGTGACACAGGTCCCCGGCGCGGCCTCCGGCCGCCCGGACAGGAGCAGTTCCGACGGGTTTGCAACCTCGGACAGTCCCTTGTCCAGCATCTCAAAAACGCCGATTTCGTTGGTGGAGCCGAACCGGTTTTTCGCCGCCCGCAGAATGCGATAGCTGGAGGCCTGCTCTCCCTCAAAGTACAGCACGCAGTCCACCATATGCTCCAACACCTTGGGCCCGGCGATGGCCCCTTCCTTGTTCACGTGGCCCACGAGAAACACGGTGACGCCCTGCTGCTTGGAAAGCTGCAGCAGCGACATGGTGCACTCCTTGACCTGGACCACGCTGCCGGGGGACGCGCCAACCGCGCCGCTGTACAGCGTCTGGATGGAGTCTATGATCATCACGTCCGGCGCAAGTTCGCCGGCGGCGTCCAGGATGTCGTCCAGGGCCGTTTCGGCCATGACATAAAAGCTGCCGCCGTTGACGCCCAGGCGCTGGGCGCGCATCTTCAGCTGGCGTTCGGATTCCTCGCCCGTTACATACAGGATTTTCGCGTTTTGCCCGATGTATCCGCAAATCTGCAAAAGAAGCGTCGATTTGCCGACGCCGGGCGCGCCGCCCACCAGCACCAGAGAGCCGCGGACGGCGCCGCCGCCCAGGACCCGGTCAAACTCCCCGAGCCCCGTCCCGAACCGCAGTTCGCTGCTGCCGTCCACCTCATGGAGCGGCTTTGCCCTGCCGGGATGCCGGGCCCCGGAGGATGCTCTGGTTCCCCCGGACTTGCTCTTTGGTTCCGCCGGCTGCTCGGCGATGGTGTTCCATGCCCCGCAGGCGGAGCACCGCCCCTGCCATTTTGGCGTTTCGTTGCCGCAGGCCGTGCAGAAAAACACTGTTTTAGCCTTCATTCATTCCTCCGCTGTAAAGCTCCCGTTGATGTTTCAGATAACCGGCCGCGATGACGGACGCCAGCTTGAGCTTGTAGCTGCCGGTCTGCAGCAGGCGCTCCTCCTCCGGGTTGGATAAAAATCCGCACTCGACCAAAATCGCAGGGCATTTGATATGGTTGAGGAGCATGATGCTCTCCGGAATTTTTACCGCCGTGCGGCGGTTTTTCGGGTTGATAACAGTGATCAGCAGCTGCTGCACGTATTCGGCAAAGGCTTTGCTGCCCTCAGTGGGGGCGTATAAAACCTGCGCGCCGAAGGGCCTGTCGTCCGGGAAATTGTTCTGATGGATGCTGATCAAAACGGCGTTGGGCGTGCTGTTGACCAAGTTAAGCCGCCGCTTTTGGTCCTCGACCTTCTTGGCGCGGATGGTGGTGGCCTTATCCGAGTAATCGAGCGACTGCCCTGTGCGCGTCATCACCACGTCCGTGCCGAAAAACGCCAGTATCAGCTCTATCCGCCTGGCAATGTCCAGATTCACCGCGCTCTCCATTAAACCGGAGGGCGAAACGGCTCCCCCGTCCGCGCCGCCGTGGCCGGCGTCGATAATCACCGTCAGGCGTCGCCCCGCCTCCGGTCGGGCGTCCGACGCGGCGGCGGGCATGACGAAAAATCCCGTCCAGGCTCCAAAAGTCAGTAACAAGCAAACGGCCCCTTTAAGTCCGGTACGCACACGCATCTCCCCTTTCATCTAATGGTATGAGCGGGGCGGACACGATATGAAGCGTTGCCGGGCTCCGAGAACACTGCTTTGCGCCAAAACATATAATGCTTCGGGAGAACTATTGTTTTCAATGGTCTTTGCTTTCTCCCGCAAGTCCATAGCTTAGGAGGAAAACCAATTTGGAGGACAGATATACACCGCCGCTCGGCTTTCGCGGCGCCAGACCGTCCGATGTGATGCCGGATAGCCGGCGGCCGGTTCGTCCGGGCAGCGACGGTCACATGGCAACCCCGCAAAACAACGCGACCGGGGGAGATGCAAATCCGGTGAGCCATACGTCCAACCGGCGGCTGCCCAATGCCGGCAACATGGCCAATACGGGCGCTGCGCCATATATGCCGAACAAGCCCAATGCAGGCGCCATGCCCGACATGATGAGCAAGCCCAACACGGACGTTATGCCCGAGATGACGAACAAACCCAACATGGGTGTCATGCCCGAGACAAAGAAGCCCAACGTGGGCGTCATGCGCGAGATGACAAACAAGCCCAATATGGGCGCCATGCCTGAGATGACCAATAAACCTAATATGGGCGCGATGCCCGAGATGATGAGCAAGCCCAACGCGGGCGCGATGCCCGAGATGGCGAATAAACCCAACCTGGGCATCATGCCCGAGACGGTCAAAAAACCGAATCCGGGCGACATGCCCTACATGGCCAACAAGGCCAACATGAGCCTTATGCCCGAGATGGCCAACAAGCCCAATATGGGCCTTATGCCCGAGATGACGAACAAGCCCAATATGGGCCTTATGCCCGAGATGACCAAAAAGCACGATATGGTCATGCCCGAAACGATCCAGAAGCAGGAGCTGAAGGACAATATCGGCGGCAAGGAAGACGACTGCGGCTACAGAAAAGGCGAGCTGCCGCCCTGCGCGCCGCTGTCGGTGGGCTTTGTCCCCTTCCAGCAGAAAAATCCGCCAAAGTACAACCTGGATGACGCGCTGGCCAAAGGGACGCTGTTCCCGGGGCTGGACCTGCCCTGGAAGGGCATGGTCAACAAGTCGCATCCCTATGCCGGTACGCCGCTTGGGGAGCTGATGGAGCTACGGTTTGCGATTGTCGAACTAAACCTCTATCTGGACACGCACCCGAACGACAAAGAAGCTTTAGATATGCTCAAGACACTCAATAAGATGTTCAGAGACGGACAGGAAAGATTTGCGAAGATGTATGACCCGCAGATGATTATCGATCTCGTTTACGGCGACGAATTCAGCTGGATCGACAACCACTGGCCGTGGGAGTTCAATGCGGATAAGGGGGCCGGCAAATAATGTTTGAGTACGTCAAAAGACTTGAATACCCTGTTAAAATCACAAACCCGAATCCGGCGCTGGCCAAATTTATAATTTCGCAATACGGCGGCCCGGACGGGGAGCTCGCAGCTTCGCTGCGCTACCTCAGCCAGCGGTACAGCATGCCCTACCCCGAACTCAAGGGGCTGCTGACCGATATAGGTACGGGGTAAGCGGAAATGTACAGCCCGCGTAATGTCCGTGTTATTGAATGACGCCGGATATCAGCGGCTGCGGCGCCGGCTTGTCCGGGCCGAAGGTCAGCGCGCCGTCCAGATAGGCGCAGGCCTCTTCTAAAAGGGCGTCCTTTGACGTGTGCAGCTCGGCGATGGTCTCGCCGGCGCGGCAGAAGTCCCCAGTCTTGCGCTTTAAGATGATGCCGGCCAGCGGGTCGATCGTATCGCCGGCCTGTGCCCTGCCCGCGCCCAGAGCCGACGCGGCCTTCCCGATTTTCTCAGCGTCCATGCCGGTGATATAGCCGTCGGCCGCCGCCTTGTACGCATACCGGACAGGCGATACGCCCAGGCCGCCGGGCTCACCGATAAAATCGGCGATAAAATCGGCCCTCCCTCCCTGCCGGACAATCCATTCTTCAAACTTGCGCAGGGCCGCGCCGCCGGAGACGGCCTCCTCCACCCGCGCAGTGCTTTCATCGTCCGGTAAACCGCTAAACAGGCTGAGCATGCGCGCGGCCAGCGCGCGGGAAACCTGCCATAAATCCTCCGGCCCCTGCCCGGACAGCACGGCCACCGACTCCTCGACCTCCAAGGCGTTGCCTACGGCGTAGCCCAAGGGGATGTCCATATTGGTGATGACGGCCGCCATGTTCCTGCCGGAGGCCTTGCCGATCTCCACCATTGTCCCGGCCAGCTGCCGGGCGGCTTCCACCGTTTTCATAAAGGCCCCGCTGCCGTATTTCACGTCCAGCACGATGTTCTGGGACCCGGAGGCCAGCTTTTTACTCATGATGCTGGAGGCAATCAGGGGGATGCTGTCCACCGTGGCGGTCACGTCCCGCAGGGCGTAGATTTTCTTGTCCGCCGGGGCCAGGTTGCCCGTGGCGCCGATGACGGCGACGCCGATCTCTTCCACCTGGCGCAGAAACTCCTCCCGCGACAGCGCCGTCTTAAAGCCGGGGATGGCTTCGAGCTTGTCCACCGTCCCGCCGGTATGGCCCAGGCCGCGGCCGGACATCTTGGCCACCTTGCCGCCCAGGGCGGCGACAATCGGCGCCACAATCAGCGTCGTTTTATCGCCGACGCCGCCGGTGCTGTGCTTGTCCACGGAGAGGTTTCCGAACATGGACAGGTCCACCGTTTCTCCGGAGCGCATCATGGCGTCGGTGAGTACCGACAGTTCCCGACTGTCCATGCCCCGGAGAAAAATCGCCATCAAGAGCGCCGACATCTGGTAATCCGGCACGCTGCCGCCGGTAAAGCCGTCCACGGCGTAACGTATTTCCTCTTCCGACAGCGCCGCGCCGTCGCGTTTCTTCTGGATGATATCGTAAAAGCGCATGATGATCCCCCTGCCCTGTTTCTGCACCCTATATTAACATAATTCAGGTCCGTTGTTAATATCCTCCGCAGATTTGTATGTAAATCGCCGCCCTTGGGCCAAGTGCTCCAGAAAAATGGCGACCTGGCCGCCGCAGCCTGATTCCAGGCGGGTGATCAGGCGCAGATAAAACGCATCCTCCGGGTCTGTCCCGCCGGCCAGCGCGCCGGCGACCGTCGATATCGCCTTATCCTCCCCTTCCCGCGGATTTTTCATCCTCAAAAGCCGCCGGGCGATATCCTGCGCTTGTATTTTATACCGGTCTCTTAGCGAAGAATAGTCTTCCCTGGCGATTTCGCCCGAAACGTACTTGTCGGCAAGGGCAATCCGCTTCTGCTCCAGCCGCCGGAGCGCCGCCAGCGCCGCGGCCGTGCCGCCGTCCTTTTCCGCCGCCTCTGCCGATAGAGCCTCCATGACAGCCGAGAGAACCGGCTCCCGGTACGATGCCACGATGCCGCGCACGCATTTGGCGATCCAATCCTCCCGCAGTTGCCGAATTCCGTGGCGGCAGGTGCTCCGCCAGACCCGGTAAGCTGACCCGTCCCGCCGCTTTTTGGTCCGGCAGAGGAAAACCGCCGAGCACACCGCGCACCTGATCTTGCCCGACAGCGCATACCGGCTGCCTTGACCACAGGACCGGCCGCCGCTTGCTGTCCGCCGCCGGCGTTCGGCCTGGGCAGCTTCCCACAGGGCGCGGCTTATGATCGGCTCGTGGTGGTCCCGGAGCAGGATCTGGCTGGACGTGTCGCGGTTGACGGTTTTTTTATGGGTCAGATAATCCGGCGTCACGGTTTTTCTCTGCAGGAGGTCGCCGCAGTATTTTTCATTCTTAATGATTTTCAAAATCGTCGCCGGGGACCAGACGGCGCCGCCCGACGGGGTTTTCAGCCCCATATCCGTCAGACGCTGGGCAATGGCGCGTGTTCCAAGCCGCTGGCTCGTAAACAGGTCAAAAATCAGCCTGACAACGGCGGCCCCCTCCGGCTCCACGGTGAGCTTGCCGCCGGAGACGGTGTAGCCTAAAAGGCTCCTGCCGAAGACGACGCCCCGTTCCATCTGGCGCCGCTGGCCCCACTTGACCCGTTCACTGGTCTTCCGGCTCTCCTCCTGGGCCACCGACGCCATGATGCCCAGGCGCAGCTCGGCGTCCGGGTCCAGGGTCGATATGCCGTCGTTTAAAAACACCACGCCGACGCCCAGGCTTTTCAGCAGCCGGGTGTAGGCGATGGCGTCAAGGATATTGCGGGAAAAGCGGCTGACCTCCTTGGTCAGCACAAGGTCAAACAGGCCCCGGCGCGCGTCGTCGATCAGGCGGTTAAAGCCGTCCCGCCCGGCGGTGGAGGTGCCGGTGACGCCCTCGTCGGCGTAGATCCCCGCCATCACCCAGCCGGGCTGACGGCGGATATAGTCTTCAAAAAAACGCTTCTGGCTTTCAAAGGAGTTTATCTGGTCCTCCTTGTCCGTCGAGACGCGGCAGTACGCCGCCACCCGGGTCACCGGCCGCCCTCCTTCGGCACGCTCTCCGCCTGGGCGTGCCGCTTATCATGATACCGTTTATCATGATACATGGTATCACGGAGCAGGCCGCGCCTTAATAGCTCCGCCAGGATACAGCGGCACAGGTGCTGGACAAAAGCGTCCTGGTTTTTAACGCCGCCACCGCGCGCTTCCGGCTTCACTGGCATCGCCTCCCCTGGAGACTATGCGCGGGGGCGGTCGTTTTTGCCTGTCCGGCTTGCTTTTTGGTACAATTGCGCCGACGATATAGGTACAGAAGAACTGGCACACTTTGAAATTGTCGCCGCCCTCGTCCACCAGCTGACCCGCGACATGAGCGAGGAGGACGTGAAAAAAGCCGGCCTGGAGACATACTTTGTCGACCATACCGCCGGCGTGTACCCGCAGTTTGCCTCCGGCACCCCCTTCACCGCGTCCGTCTTGCAGGTCAAGGGCGATGTGATTGCCGACCTCAACGAGGATATGGCGGCCGAGCAGAAGGCCCGCGTGACATATGACAACATACTGCGCTTGTCGGACGACCCGGACGTCAACAACGTGATCCGGTTCCTCCGGGAACGTGAAATCGTCCATTACCAGCGGTTCGGCGAAGGCCTGCGGCTGGCGACGGAACGGATGAACCAGAAAAATGTCTATGCCATCAACCCGAGCTTTGACCGGGGCCCCGACAAGTGCGCTGACAAGTAAAGAAAATCCATATAAAACACATAAAAAAGGACGATGCGGCTGCCGTATCGTCCTTTTTACGTTATTAAGCTAACTTGTCATGCGATGTCCAGCTTGTCGCTGCCGGAGACCACACAGATATAGGTGGCGCCTTTGGCGAAAACCAGCGGCGTTCCGTCCTCAAATGTGAAGGTATAGGGCGACGCGGCGCTCTTCTTGGACCATTTGATGGGGGCATAGCTGCCGTTAATCCAGACGGCGCCAGTGCCGCTGCCGGTGACGTCCACCGTCAGCCGGCCCGAGGTGTCCCCGGCGATGTTATAGATTTTGGTCTTGAGGACAAGCACGTTTTTCACGGCCAGCTGCTGGCCGGTCACGCCGTCGTTGTACGCCTTGTTGAACTGGCTGACCTTATAAAGCCCCGTCTGCCGGTCGTACTCAAAGGCCGTCTTCTTGCTGCCGGAAAAATGCACCGTAACGCCCAGGGACTCCTGGCCGCCCGTCAATACCGGGTCGTCCTTAAAGGTCATGCCGGTCTCAACCCCTTCGGGATGGTCCAGACGAATCCCGTAGGTGGGCAGGAATTTTGAAATCAGCTCTCCGGAGGTGACAAGGCTGTGCTCGTAGCCCATGGTCTTCCGGCGCTCGGGGTCCCGGAAGAAGATATCCTGCTTCGAGCCGTTGACGCCGTCCAAATGGACGATACCGGAGGCTTTTAAGCGTTCATACGCCTGCGGGCTGCCGCCGGCGTGGATATAAACGGCGTCATAGCCTAAGGCGATGTCGATGAAATACGGCCTGGCGCTGCGGACGCTGCCGATTCTGCCGGCGTCGTCAACATCCTGGAACAGACCCATGAGCCTTGTAATGCCGCCCTCGACGGGAATTTCAAACAGAATGTCCGCCTTGGAGATACCTAAGAGCGGCTGCGCCGTTATCAGATTGTTGAGCATGATGGCATATGGCCGGTTGTTGACCGCCTCCGCGTCTATAGGCAGACCCGTCAGGGGATTTTCGTACACCGGCGACGGGCTCGGCGAAACGCTGGGTGACGGCGACGGGGATGGCGACGGGGATTCCGAGATACTGGGCGAGGGCGACGGCGAAGCCTTGCCACCGCTCCCCGCGCTTTTGCTGACGAGAATAAAGGCCGTCACGGCCACCACCACCAAAACGGCGACGGCCGCAATCTTCAGATACTGCTTCAAAACCACAACCCCTTGCCGGAGCGTCCCGGTTTATAAGCCGGCCGCTCCGATTTTAATATAAATACTTGTACCGGAGGCAGAATTTATTATATAATTTTATTTAACAACCACGCTGGCATCTTCAGCGGGAAAGGAGCCTTCATGGAGGAACGGCTGGGCTTTATCCACGACAAATTGGAGATTAAAATACTTGTCTTGTTTATCCTGCGCCGCCTGCCGGAGCCGGTAACCTTTGATGTGCTCAGCGATCTCACCCTCGGCTGCGACGAGGGCATCAGCTACTTTGACTTTGCCGACTGCGTATCCGAGCTTGTGGAAACGGAGCATATTTCAACGGACGGCCATACATACAAGCTGACGGAAAAGGGCGTGCGCAACGCCGATATCACCGAGAACAGCCTCCCCTTCACCGTCCGCATGACGGCGGAGAAGAATGCCTCCGAGGTGCGGCTGCAACTAAACCGGGCGTCCATGATCACCGCGACCCACGAGATCCGCCGCAAGGGCGGCTATACGGTGGACTTGTCCCTGTCGGACGGCGTCAGCGAGATCATCTCCATGAAGCTATACGCCGCCAGTGAAGCCCAGGCCCGGGCGCTGGAGGAGGGCTTTATGAAAAAAGCCGAGAGCATCTATAATAATGTTATCAAATTGATACTAGATATGTAAAGCCGCTCCCCGCATTATATCATAAATCCGAAAACGATAAAAGCCGCATGACAACCATGCGGCTTTTAACTGTCGACAAAGCCCTTCGGGCTTTGCCGACAAAAAAGCTGCATGCAGGTCGCTTAAGCCGCTCCCTGCATGAGATGTGTCATTTCCGACGCACATGTCGCCGGAAATGACGAATTTTATTCTTTTTGCCGCTGCGGCGGCAAACTCTGCGAGGCTTTTTATCGTAGAAGTAAGTTTGTCAATCTGATGCCTTCCTTGGCCTCCGGCCAAGCCTTTATTATGCGCGCGGGTGGGACTTGTTGTACACGTCCTTCAGCTGCTTTTTCACCAGCTGCGTATAAACCTGCGTCGACGAGATGTCGGCATGGCCCAGCATCTCCTGCAGGGAGCGCAGGTCCGCGCCGTTTTCCAGCAGGTGCGCGGCAAAGGAATGGCGCAGCGTGTGGGGTGTGATTTCCTTGTCGATATGCGCCTTCTCCTGATAATGCTTGATAATCTTCCAGAAGCCCTGGCGGCTCATCCGTTCGCCCGACATGTTGACAAACAGCGCCGGTTCGTTGGGCATGGCCAGCATCTGGTTGCGCACATGGTTAATGTAATCCGACAGCGCCTTGATGGCCGCCGGGTACAGCGGTATCATCCGCTCCTTGTCGCTGCTGCGGCAGCAGATGAGGCCGGTGGACAGGTTCACGTCGTCCTTGTTTAAGGCGATCAGCTCGCTGACGCGGATGCCGGTGGCGTATAAAAGCTCCAGCATCGCCTTGTCCCGGTAGCCCTTCGGGTCGGTGCATTCCGGCTGCTCCAGCAAAAGCTCGACTTCCCTGCTGGTCAAAATCTGCGGCAGCTTTTTGACCGTTTTAACCGTTTGGATATTGGTCAGCGGACTCGTGTTGAGCCGGCCCGTCTGCTTGAGAAACGTAAAAAAGCATTTGAGGGACGCTACCGAGCGGGAGACGGTAGCGGTGGATTTGCCGTTTTTCGTCATCCAGTCAATATACCCCTCAATGTCCGAACGGCTGATGTCCGCAACTGCTTCGATATTTTTCGCGCCAATATAAGCCCAAAACTGCGTAATATCGCGTATGTAAGAGGAAATGGTGTTCTTTGACGCACGCTTCTCCTCCGCCAGATATGTCTGGAACAGACTGATATAAGCAGAATCGAGCATTGCTTGTACCTCCGTTAAAGTGAGATGTGCGCGGCGGCGTAATTGATCAGCTGCGGCGTCAAATACGTTTCAATGAGCGCGGACACAAACAGCAGAACGAGGCATAAAGCGCATGCGGCCACGGCTCTGCCTGCCGGCGGCAGACCCGGATTTTTCCCGCCCTTGGACGTCGCCAGCCGCAACAGATACTGGGACGCGGAAAACGACGTGACAGAGAGGATAAAAAAGCAGGGTATGGTGATCAGCGTGCTGATGCCGAAGGCGGCCAATACCAGAAGAATGCCGTTTGAGCCCAACAGCCGGATCAGCACCGCCACCGAGAAGCTGAGAAAAAAGCCGCGGACTGCGCAGAGCACCGGGATAAAGATGACGCCAAGCACCGAAAAGCCCAAAAATACCGCGGGCAGATGATACTTGTACGCATCGATCACGGACGCTAAAAGCTCCGGCGGCGCGGCGGTCTTGTCCGACATCATCGCAAGATAGTCTCCCACGGTGCTGCCCAGCTGCCGG
This sequence comes from Sporobacter termitidis, assembly GCA_029267955.1. Taxonomy (GTDB): domain Bacteria; phylum Bacillota; class Clostridia; order Oscillospirales; family Oscillospiraceae; genus Sporobacter; species Sporobacter termitidis_A. The sequence goes on from JAJUHI010000018.1 coordinate 12,601, forward strand.
GCGCTGCCCACAAAGCCTGCGGCGACCGTCCCGGCAATACAGCCGCAGATAAATAAAGCCGCACACAGCAGCAGGCCCAGCGTGTGCGTTCTCTCCTGCCCCGTCGGCAGCCAAAGAAGTTTTCTGTTCAAATAAATCACCCCATACAGAATATGGGACAAGGCGTATAAAAATGACTTATTTGAACAGTTTCCTGCTCACTGATGAATCTTAATATATTACAAACAAACCGAAGAATCAACATATATACACGAATTTCTGTATTTTTGTTAATTATGTCCATTTGTTATGTCTATACTTTTATGTAAACTTTACGTTTTTAGTAGTACGGCATTTGTCTGATTACAAGATGTTGTGTTTTTTGCTGTTTTGTCTTCAATATATCGGATTGGTAAATTTTATGTCTACTTGCGTATAAAGGCGCTAGGCGTGCTTGCGTTTTTTGCGCTTAAGGCTCAACAGCGCCCCCACAATGCCGCCGCCCGGCAACACGGCCACCAGGACCGGCGTCATGCCGCCCAGGACGCGCCCGCTGTCGGAAAAGACGGAACCGACGACCGTGACCAGCAGCATTGCAAGGCCCACGCAGACGCCCACGGACAGGAGCCTGCCCCGGTACCGTTTGACGGCGGCCACAGCGCCGAGGACCGCGCCCAAAAAGGCGGTAAAGGCTGTCATATACGGCATCAGCCCCTCCGATATCCTGCCCGAGGTTATCAGCGCGGCAAATACCGCAAACAAGGCGAAGGAAACAACGAAACCCAGCGCGGCCCCCAGCAGAACGGCGGTGATAAAGCGAGAGCCGGTGTTTTTTTTGTCGTCGATTTTGCGCATAATGGAGCCCCCCAAGCAAATAGTGATACGGTACACGTTTCGTGTTGTACATCCTATTCACCTGGAGGGCATAACATGTCTGCCGCGGTACTATTTCGTCTGTTCCGTCTCCGTGCCGATGGTGGAAATGGCCCATTTGGCGACCTTGACGCGGACGCGGTCCTCGCCGGTCTCAAAGGTGACGGAGTCCTTGCTCACGTCGACCACCTTGCCCATGATGCCGCCGATGGTGGTGATCTCGTCGCCGGGTTTCAAGCTGTCCCGCATTTCCTGCAGCTTTTTCTTTTTCTTGTTTTCCGGACGGATCATAAAGAAGTAAAAAACGACAACCAACACGACAACCATGAGAATTGTCGAACCGTATTGTCCTAAAACGCCGGTAGGCGCTGTCGCCTCGAGTATGGCTCCGAAGTGCGTCATTGGCAAACCTCCATAAAACGTAATGTTTGAATTATACAACAGCGGTTAAAAAATGCAAGTCCAAAATCACAGTACAGAGATTATACCCGTTTGTCAAGCACCTCAACATACTGCTTTTTGAATGCTTCAAAGACGCCTTCGTCCAGGGCCTTTCGGATTTTTTCGGCGAGAGCGTTGTAGAAATACAGGTTATGCAGGACGGAAAGCCGCATGGCCAGCATTTCCTCCGCCTTAAACAGATGGCGCAGATAGGCCCGCGTATACCGTTTGCAGGTCGGGCACCCGCAGTCCTCCTCAATCGGCCGGGTGTCTTCCCTGTACTTTTCGTTGTTGATGTTGATAATGCCCGACCAGGTAAACAGATGGCCGTGCCTGCCGTTTCTGGCCGGCATGACGCAGTCGAAAAAGTCGACGCCGCGGGCGACGCTCTCGAGAATGTTGACCGGCGTGCCCACGCCCATGAGATACCGGGGCTTGTCCTGGGGCATGTGCGCCTCGACGGCCTCGATCGTGTCGTACATCTCCGCCGCCGTTTCGCCCACGGCCAGGCCGCCGATGGCGTAGCCCGGCAGGTCGAGCTCGGCGATCTGCCGCATGTGCCGGATGCGCAGGTCGTGAAAGGTTGCCCCCTGGTTGATGCCGAAGAGCACCTGGCCGGGGTTGACGGCGTCCGGCTCAGCCTTCATTTTGTCAAGGGCGTCCCGGCAGCGGACAAGCCAGCGGTAGGTCCGGTCGCAGGAGGCCTCCACATAGGCTCTCGGAGACGGGATTTTCACGCATTCGTCAAAGGCCATGGCGATATCGGAGCCGAGATTGGCCTGGATGCGCATGCTGTCCTCCGGCGACATGAAAATGCGCCGGCCGTCCACGTGGGAGGCAAACCGCACGCCCTCCTCGCTGATTTTCCGCAGCCCCGCCAGGGAAAAAATCTGAAAACCGCCGCTGTCGGTGAGGATCGGCCCGTTCCAGGTCATGAACTTGTGCAGGCCGCCCAGCTTTTTGATGAGCGCGTCCCCCGGGCGGACATGCAGATGGTAGGTGTTGGACAGCTCCACCTGACAACCGATGGCTTCAAGGTCTTCTGCCGACAGCGCGCCCTTGATGGCCGCCTGGGTGCCCACGTTCATGAAAACCGGCGTCTGAATCTCGCCGTGGGGTGTTGTAAATGTGCCGCGCCGGGCGCGGCCCTCGGTTTTGATGAGTTTAAACATAAATGACCTCTTCTATATCAGCAGCCTTGCGGCAGGCTCTGTCGGGCAAGGGCTCTGCCCTTGCCGGCCCTTGCCGTTGATATAGCTGAATGTATTCTCTTAAAAATAACATCGCCCAAGCCCTAGACAATCAGCATGGCGTCCCCGAAGGAGAAAAAGCGGTACCGTTCCCGTACGGCGGTCTCATAGGCGCGCAGGACGTTTTCACGCCCGGCCAGGGCGGAGACCAGCATGATGAGGGTCGATTCCGGCAGGTGGAAGTTGGTGATTAAGCCGTCCACGCATTTAAACCGGTAGCCCGGATAGATAAAGGCGTTTGTAAAGCCGGCGTAAGGCGCCAGGGTGCCGTCCTCCGCCGCCCGGGACTCCAGCGTCCGGCAGGAGGTGGTGCCCACGGCGATGACGCGCCGGCCTTCCCTGCGGGCGTCATTGACGGCCCGGGCCGTCTCCGGCGGTATCTCGCAGTATTCCGCGTGCATTTCATGGTCTTCGATATTCTGGACCTTGACAGGCCGGAAGGTGCCGAGCCCCACGTGCAGGGTGACGGTGGCGAGGAGTACGCCGTTTCTTTCAAGCTCATTGAGCAGCTCCGGCGTAAAATGCAGCCCCGCCGTGGGCGCGGCCGCCGAGCCGGGGACGCGGGCATACACCGTCTGGTACCGCCCGGCGTCCGCCAGCTTCTCCCGGATATAGGGCGGCAAGGGCATCTGCCCCAGCTTGTCGAGAAGCTCCAGGAAAACGCCGTCGTACTCAAAGCGGATCAACCGGTTGCCGCCCTCAATCTCGTCGATGACCTCGCCGGTCAACTTGGCGTCCGACGGCGCGCAGCCGTCAAAAAAAAGGCGGGTCCCCCGCCTTGTCTTGCGGCCCGGACGTGTCAGGCACTCCCAGACCCCGTCTCCCCTGTCCCGCAGCAGCACCACCTCGACGGCGCCGCCAAGCGCGCTTTCGCCGCGGGCTTCATTATAGAGCACGCGCCGGCCGAACAGCCGCGCCGGTATCACCTTGGAATCGTTGAGGACCAGACAGTCGCCGGGCCGCAGCAGCGCCGGCAGCTCGTAAAACCGGCGGTGGCCGATCTCCCCGGTCTTCCTGTCCAGGCACATGAGGCGGGACTGGTCACGCCGGTCCGCCGGAGACTGGGCGATCAGCTCCGGCGGCAACTCAAAATAAAAATCGCTGGTCTTCATCCGACTTGAACTCCGGTGAAATAGAACTTGAGTATCTGGTCGAAGGTCATGCCGTGGAACTTGGCCATGGAATAGGCGCCCCACTGGCTCATACCCACATTATGCCCCTTTCCGGTGCCTCTTATCGTAAACACGCCCGGCGTCGTCTCGCCGGTATCCCCCACGGCTTTCACCTCGCCTGTGCCGGTGATGGCGTAGACGTTGGGCTGTCCGAGAATTTCGGGCAATCCGCTGCCGCCGATGGCGTAGCTGGACTGCAGCCCGCCGGTGATGGACGTGGTGCCGCCGTTTATATAAAAAGTGCCCGTCACGTCCGTGCCGTTGATGGTAAAGCGGATGGAGCTGACGCCCAGGGCCACCCGGATGCTCTCGCCTTTTGTAAACGACCACTTGACGCCGTTAGAATCCGTCAGGGTAATCTTATACACGTTTCCCGTGGGCGTGTATTCGGCCACCGTCATGGAGACGATTGTCCCGCAGCTGTAGCCTCGGGCGCGCAGGCGGCTTGTAATCTGCTCGGAGGTGTAGGTCACCGTCCAGCTGTAGCCGGGAACGGTGCCGGCTATGTCCGCCTCGTAGGGGTCATAGATACCCCGCAGGTAGGGCACGGCGTCCTTCCACACGTTTTCGCTGCTTTCAGTGGCGCCGCCGTCGCAGGAGGAATAGTAGGCGATGATCGGCTCGCCGTTATATGTAAGGAACTGTCCCGAGGTCTGGTCCACGGCGGCGTCCGTGGTTTCGTTGGCGTGGGCGGTGCCCCGGTACACCTGGCAGTCCTCCGTCGTACACACGTCAAACCCCGTATGCTTTTTGCTCGTCATGACGTAGGACCGGGCGCAGACAGCCTGGGCCTTGAGGGCCTCAATCGGCCAGGTGTTGTTCATCTCATAGGGGATGACGCCCTTGACGTAGTCGTCGATATTGACGATGTTGTACACCGTCAGGTCGCCGCCGTCCAAACGGGAATACTGAAAGCCGCCGTAATACCGGTAGCCCTTGAACCAGGTCTGGCATTTCGTGCCGTCAACGGACAGGGGCATGACCACAAGGTTGTAGGTTGCGCCGTAATCAAACTCGAACAGCACCTGGTTTGTCCCCGTTTTCACAACCGCGATGGTATAGGCAGTGCCGCTGTTGACGGAGCAGTTTGTATAGCCGTTGGCGGAAATGGCGGCGCTGGCCGCCTCGGCGGACAGGTAATTGCCGATCATGGCGTAAAAGCTGCCATTTGAATACTTGACGAAGCCGCCCGGAATACCGGAAACGGCGGCGGCCGCCTCGGCAAAGGTGCCGTAAGCCGTGTTCAATTGTATGTGGAAGCAGCCGACCACAACGGAGCCCTCGGAGCCGGGGGTATAGGCGTTTTCCGCGGCGTTGTAGGCCATGTTTCGGTCCCGGAGCATGGTGATCTTTGTCTCGCTCGTCTGGGCGCCCAGGGGGACAAAGTTACGCTGGGCGTCAAGGTAGCCGAACTGGTACCCGCTGCCGAATCCGGTGACGTTCTGGAGATTGGCCGACGGCAGTGCGGTGCTGCCGAAATAAAGGCCCACCTTGAGTGTCGTGTAGGGCGGCGTATAGGCCGCGGCCTTCGGAAACACAAAAAAAGACGTCAAAAGGTTTGTCAGCGTCAGGAGAGTAATCAGACAAATCTTGACAGGTTTTTTCATAATTATTCCTTTCAAATGCGCTTGCTGTGATGCCCGGTCATTAAAAAAGCAGAATCAGACGCTGTTGTATTGACACTAATTAGTATCTGTGCTAAGATAAATCACCAAAATAAAAAGCGCAGAGGCGCGGTCATCATCAGTAGCTGCGGCGAGGATTCCGATCATCCGCTGACCCGACGGCAAAAGGGCTGACCGCCGAAGGGACGGGCGATGCCGGAGTCACCGTTCCTGGTTGCCGGGTTAAGAGCCCTGTGACTGTCACCTTTGTTCAAGGTGGAGTACTGACTGCTTTTGAAATATGACCTGTTGATAGTTTTATCGACATTATATTACAAAATCAGCCGGTTGACTAGCCTGCTGATTAATTTTTTATCCAGCCGTCATTTTTACTTCAGATGTGAATATATGGCAAATAGTATGAAATTAGGCAAAGATGAGGAGAGCAGAGCATGAAAAAGTTCAAGGTTGGCGTTATTGGAGCGACGGGCATGGTGGGTCAGCGGTTTGTCAAGCTGACGGAAAACCATCCCTGGTTTGAGCTGGCCGTGGTGGCTGCCAGCAGCCGCTCGGCGGGCAAAACGTATGAAGAGGCCGTGGGCGGCCGCTGGTTTATGGACGGGCCGATCCCCCAGGGCACCAAAAAGCTGACCGTCATGAACGCCGAAACGGATATTGCCAAAATCGCCGAGGCGGTGGATTTTGTCTTCTCCGCCGTTGACATGAAAAAAGAGGAGATCAAGGCCCTGGAAGAGGCGTACGCCAAGGCCGAATGTCCCGTCGTCTCCAACAACAGCGCTCACCGCTGGACGCCGGACGTGCCGATGGTGGTGCCGGAACTAAACCCAGGCCACATTGCCGTTATCGACAGCCAGCGAAAACGGTTGGGGACACGGCGGGGCTTTATCGCCGTCAAATCCAACTGCTCCATCCAGAGCTACGTCCCCGCCCTGCATCCCCTCAAAGACGAATTCGGACTTTCAAAAATCCTTGTCTGCACCTACCAGGCCATCTCCGGGGCCGGCAAGACCTTTGAGACCTGGCCGGAGATGGTGGACAACGTCATCCCCTACATCGGCGGCGAAGAGGAAAAGTCCGAGCGCGAGCCCATGAAAATCTGGGGCCGCGTCGCAAACGGCGTGATTGTCCCCGCAGAGGCGCCCCTCATCACCGCACAGTGCATCCGCGTCCCCGCTTCCGACGGGCATATGGCCGCCGTATTCGCGTCCTTTGACAAAAAGCCCGCCCTGGAAGACATCAAGGCCCGGTGGGCGTCCTTTAAGGGGCGCGCCCAGGAGCTTAAGCTCCCCTCGGCGCCGAAACAGTTCCTGCACTATTTCGAGGAGGAGAACCGCCCCCAGACGAAGCTCGACCGTATGCTGGAAAACGGCATGGCCATCGCCATCGGCCGGCTGCGCCCGGATACGCAGTATGACATCAAATTCGTCTGCCTCAGCCACAACACGCTGCGCGGCGCGGCCGGCGGCGGCGTTTTGATGGCGGAACTCCTCTGCGCGGAAGGATACATCCAATAACACGCTAAAATAGGAGGACACCACATTATGAAGACTCCCGTATTTACCGGTTCATCCGTCGCTATTGTGACGCCGTTTAAGGACGGCGGGATCGATTACGATAAGCTGAGCCAGCTGATAGATTTCCAGATCAAGGGCGGCACCGCGGCCATCACCATCTGCGGCACCACCGGCGAAAGCTCCACCATGTCCCTGGAGGAGCACATGGAGGTCGTCGATTTCTGCGTCAAGCACGTGGCGGGGCGCGTCAAGGTCATCGCCGGCGCCGGCAGCAACGACACCATGGCCGCCGTCCTTCTCTCCCAGGAGGCGGAAAAGTCGGGCGCCGACGCCATCCTCTCCGTGACGCCCTACTACAACAAGACGACGCAGCGCGGCCTGATCAAGCACTACACGTACATAGCCGACAGAATAGGTATCCCCATGATTGTCTATAATGTGCCCAGCCGCACCGGCCTGTCCTGCACCGCCGAGACGTACAAGGAGCTGTCAAAGCACCCCATGATCAACGGCGTCAAGGAGGCCTCCGGCAGCTTCCCCCTCATCAACGCCACCATCAACAGCTGCGGCGACGATTTTCACGTCTGGAGCGGCAACGACGATGAAACGCTCCCCATGATGTCCATCGGCGCCAAGGGCGTCATCTCCGTGGTGGCCAACATCCTGCCGGAATTCATGGCGGAGCTGACGAAGCTGTGCCTGGAGGGCGACTTTAAGGCCGCCCGGGAGCTGCATTTTAAATACCTTGATATCATGGGCAAGCTCTTTATCGAGGTCAACCCGATTCCCATCAAGAGCGCCATGAACCTGATGGGCATGGACGTGGGCGAACCGCGCCTGCCGCTGTGCGAGATGGAGCCGGCGAATCTGGAGAAGCTGAAGACCTCCCTGCAAAAGCTCGGACTCTGCAAATAATCATCCCTGGGGGACGTAAAATGCTAAAGATGATCATATCGGGGTGCAACGGGCATATGGGCCGCGTCGTGGCGAGCATCGCTTCCGAAGACCCCGAAATCGAGGTGGCGGCCGGCTTTGACGTAAACTCGGTCAAGCGGGACGTGTTCCCCGTGTACGCCGATCCCATGGAATACGGCGGCTACGCCGACGTTATCGTGGATTTTTCCCATCCCTCGGCCCTGGAGGGCTTGTTAAGCTATTCAACCGCCAAAAAGATCCCCCTGGTGCTGTGCACCACCGGTTATGACGATAAACAGCTGGATTTGATCCGCGAGGCCTCCAAAAATATCCCGATTTTCAAGTCCGGCAACATGTCCATCGGCATCAACCTGATGATCGATCTCATAAAGCGCGCCTGCGCGTTTCTTGGCGAGGGCTTTGACGTGGAGCTGGTGGAGCGCCACCACCGGCGCAAGCTGGACGCGCCCAGCGGCACGGCCCTGATGCTGGCGGAGGCCGCCAGGAGCGCCCTGGCCTATGACGCCTCCTACGTGTTTGAGCGGGAGAGCAGAAGGCAGCCCCGGGGCGACCATGAAATCGGCATTTCCGCCGTCCGGGGCGGCACCATTGTGGGCGAGCACGAGGTGATATTCGCCGGTCTTGACGAGGTGATCGAAATCAAGCACACCGCGTATTCCCGGGACATCTTCGCCGCCGGCGCGGTGAAAGCCGCAAAGTTCATCGCTTCTGTCAAACACCCCGGCCTTTACGACATGCAGGACCTTTTAGGCAAATAACGGCGCGTGGATTCCCGCCTTCGCGGGAATGACAGGAGTGCTGGGATGACAGGTTTGTAGAGAAAGGGCTCTGTGTCAAGCCCATGGTTGTATACACTTTGCCCTTGCCGTGCGGACGAGACGATTCTTCCGCAGGGGACGCCGTCTTCGGCGTCCCTGTTTATCTCCCCTGCCGTCTTCGCGGCCCTTTTTACCCCCTCAGCCGCCTGCGGCGGCAGCTCCCCCAAGGGGGCGCTTTTTATTGTCCGTCTTTTTATGACTATCACCCGAAATAATTGTACTATTTTGCGCTAGGCGGTCCCCGCTTATTGACACGGCACTGATTTCCTGTATACTGATGCATATATGTATAAACTGACCAATCACATGTCATCCAGAGGTTGTTTTATGGACAGAATCGACGATACGGAGAAGCTGATCGACCAGATCATCTCTCTCGAATGGGATATGTTTCAGGCTGTCAACGAGGGCGGACCCCGGGCGTCCTGTCAGGAGGACCGGGCAACCTTTGAGGGGATGCGGCGTGGCCAGTTTTTGGCTTGGTCTCCCGAGACCCGGGCGGCTTATCTTGAAGACCTTTTAAACGCCGAGCTGGACGGGCGCAATCTGGTGCGTGAAAAGTACATCCACATGATGAAAAACGTCGTCCCGGCGCAGTACGCGCTGCTGGCCGAGACGATCCCCATACCGGAGC
>JAJUHI010000019.1 GCA_029267955.1 Sporobacter termitidis
CGGGCGGCCGGAGATCGGTATTGCTATGACTCGGCCGATAAAAAGATTGTATGGATTCAGTCCGGGGTTTACCGCCAGTATTGCCGCGAGGGGCACGCCATACATGCGGGCGATGCCCGCAAGCGTCTCACCCCGGGTTACAGTGTGAAAAATCATGAATGATCAACTCCGGTACAGTATATGTTCGCCCGGGGGCAGCCGTACCGGAGGGTTATGAAGCGGCGGCTGGCAATTCGGGGCGCCTTTTGCGGTTTGATTAAGGTTTACATCCCTTCGGTTTTATATTACTATTGTCCTTGACGATTGGAGGGGATACGGTGCTTAAACAGCAGATGCTCCCGGATCATATCAACCGGTATGTCTCCAGCGCGGACGCCCACGCGGCGTTATACACGGAGGCGTTGGGCTTTACCCTTTTGGACAGTGGGATAAAAAAAGACGGCAGCAAATACGCCATCTTGCAGTGCGTGAAACCGGCCCTGCCCGCGGCCGCTGAGCGGTCAAGACCATGCTGGACCGCTTAAAGCGCGCCGCGCTGCCCGCCGCCGTTGCCGTCATCATCATCGCGGCCCTGTTTTACCGCCTGGCTTCCTGCGCCAATCAACCCGGCGGCGATGCCGGAGTAGCCAGTCCGACGGCGTCCAGCGCCGCAACGGCTTCTGTACCGCCCTCCCCGACGGTATCCCATGGCCCCGATATCAACTATACCGACGAGGATATCCGCGGCGTTTTTACCGCCCTGGGCTTTGAGGTCCGGTCCATCCGCGACGCCGGCCCTACCGCCGCCGCGGTGGAGTATTACTACCCCAAGTGCAGCGGGCAGGTCCCCTCCCGTTTTGCCTGGGTGGACCGGGAAACCGGCGCTTACACCGTCGTCAGCGACGGCTTGCTGACAGACCGCGTTGAAATTTTCTCCGATTCGCTGATGGTTCTGACGACCGGCTGGGATTTGACCGGCAATACGCAGAACTTCCCGGAGGTTTTTATATCGTCGTATACAGCCGGCGACGTCAGCCCGCTGGCGCTGCGCGCCCGCAGCAGCCTGCAGCCGTACTACATGCCCATTGACCGGAGCTTTGCCGTGGGCGGCGACACCAGCGCCCTTTTAGACAGCCTCGTCGTCGATTTTGACGCGGTTTCCGCGGGCTTTGTCTCCCCGGACGGGGCGACACCCCTGGCCGGGATTCCGAAAACCGGCGTCGTCTGCAGCGGCGGCTACTGCTACATCACCTTTTACAACACCGCCCTGTCCCCGGGCTTCAAAGCGCCGAAGGCCGGCGCGGGGGACGGGCTGCGCACCTTTGTCTCCGTCGCCAGCGACGGGACGAACACCCAGCTGACGCTCAAACTTGGCGACCGTGCTCAGCGCTATAACATAGCCACAGCATATTCGCCCGACGACGGCAGGCCCTACGCGGTTTTCTCCTTCCGTCCGGAGGAGGGCGTCAGCTATCCCCCCGGCTGGTAAGCCGGCGGGGCGGCATCAGATAAAAAACCGGGGAACAGCTTTTATAAGCTTCTCCCCGGTTTTTATATTGATTTTACAGGTGCTTTTTCTCCGTCAGAGCCAGGCCGTCTTTTTTTGCGCCGGCAATCACCAGATGCTCGTTTTCCCGAAACATATGGTTTGGACTGACGAACGGCGTGATGAAGCTGTTGTTCTTAATTCCAATGATGTTGACGTTGTATTTGGAGCGGACATCGACCTCGGCGACGGTTTTCCCGACCCAGCTGTTGGGGACCTGTATCTCGCAAATGATGTATTCCGGCGTCAGCTCGATGTATTCAAAGGAATTTCTGGCGCTGTACTTGACGGCGGTCCGCTGCGCCATTTCCTTTTCCGGGTGGATCACCTCGTCCGCGCCGATCTTCTGCAGGAACTTCGTCTGGGAATCGCGGTCGGCCCTGGCCACGACATATTTGGCGCCGTTCTCCTTCAGGGCATAGGTTACCTCCAGCGACCCCTGGAAGTCGTCGGAAATGCAGACAAAGCATACATCAAAATTGCCGACGCCCAGTTCCTTGATCACATCGGGGTCCCGGCAGTCGCCGATACGGGACGCGGTAACCAGCGGCGCCAAACGCTCCACTGCCTCCTCATCCCTGTCAATGACCATGACCTCGTTGCCCAGCTCAACCAGCTTCTTCGCCAGATGGCTGCCGAACCGCCCGAGCCCGATAACCAGTATTGATTTCATACCCTCATCCTATCCGCCGCTGCGCCGGCTGACCGATTTGCTCCGCCGTGCGCAGAAATTCGGCGGAACAATGTGATATTATGCATTACATTAACCGATGATGATTTTCTCGGTTACCTGCTTGATGCGGGGGCGGGACGCTTCATTTTTCCCTGACATGGCCATAACGACGGCCAGGCTGCCCACACGGCCGGCAAACATCAGCAGGATGATTGTCATCCGTGACAGCACGGGCAGCGCCGGTGTGATCCCCCGCGTCAGCCCCACCGTGCCAAGGGCGGAAGCGACCTCGTACAGCGCGTCCTCCAGCATAAAGCCTTGGGCGCACAAAATCATGCCGCCTGTGAAAAGCAGCAGGAAATAGATGCCCGCGCTGGTGGCCGCTTTCTGCAGGAAGTCATTTTCCAGGCGCCGGCCGAAGACGTTCAGGTCCTCCGAGTTCCTGACCCGGGCGGCGATGCCCAAGAGAATAACAATGATTGTGGTCACCTTCAGGCCGCCCCCGGTGGAGCCGGGACCGGCGCCGATAATCATGAGCGCCGTGGTCAGCAGCGTGCCGCCCTCGCTCATTTCCGGCAGCACAACGCTATTGTAGCCCGCCGTTCTGGGCGTCACCGCGGCGAAAAACGCTGACAGGAGCCGTTCCCACGCTGTCATACCCTGCATGGAGGCGTTTTTTTCCAGTATATAAAACAGTACCGTACCGGCGACGAGCAGAGCCAGCGTGCCGGACAGCATGAGCTTGGTGTGCAGGTGGTATTTTGAAATGCGCAGCTTCTTGCCGGAGATGTCATCCCAGACAAAGAAACCAAGGCCGCCGAAAATAATCAGCACCCCGATTGTCACAACGACAAAGGGATCGTTATAAAAATGCGTCAGCGAGCTGTAAGGCTCAAGCCTGCCCATGATGTCAAACCCGGCGTTGCAGAACGCGGACACGGCGTGAAACAGCCCGCACCAGATCCCCTTCCAGAAGCCGAAAAGCGGAACAAACCGGAAAGCGAGAATGACGGCGCCCAAAAGCTCCGTCACGACGGTTACGGTCAATGCCCTTTTAGCGAGCCGCACAACGCCGCCCAGCTTGGGCGCGCTGACCGATTCCATTAACAGGGAGCGCTCCCGCAGGCCGATCCTGCGCCCGATGAACAGGGAAAACATGATTGCCACGATCATAAAGCCAAGGCCGCCAAGCTGGATCAGCGCCAGTATGACAACCTGCCCGAACAGCGTAAACTGCGTATAGGTGTCATATACGATAAGGCCTGTCACGCAGGTGGCCGAGGTGGCGGTGAACAGGGCGTTTATAAATGGAATGCCCTGACCGTCCCGGTTTGAAACCGGCAGCGCCAGCAGCACAGCGCCAGCGAGGATAACGAGCATAAAACCGATGACAAGGATTTGCATAGTGGATAACTTCAGTCTGTTCTTCACTGTTTGCGCCTTCCTGCCGCCGCTTATTTGGGTCCGGATATTTCATCGCCCCAAATATATCATCACGGCTATTAAACATCAATAGTTAATCTTTTGAAATACTGCATAGAAACCGCTTGTCAACCGTCTCCCGGTTTAGATATATTACCGGGAGGCAGGGGGGCGGCGTCTTTTCCTTGACTTGGCGGGCGTCCATACGCTATGCTGTTGGCAGTGCGTAAACAACCAAGCCAGTATTAAACGACATCAACGGAGGATTTATATGGCATATCTTGGTGAAGAAATCAAAAAGCTCGGCTTCGGCCTCATGCGGCTGCCGATGCTCGGCGGCATGGACGGCGACGTCGATTTGGAGCAGATGAAGCAGATGGTGGACCTGTTCATGGCCAAGGGCTTTACCTATTTTGATACCGCTTACGGCTACAACAACGGCAAATCCGAGGCCGCCGCCAAAGCGGCTATCGTTGACCGGTATCCCCGCGGCAGCTTTCAATTGGCCACAAAGCTGCCGGCGTGGGCCGGGCCGACGACGGCCGACGAGGCCAAACAGATGTTCTGGACGTCGTTAGAGCGCACCGGCGCGGGCTATTTTGACTTTTATCTCCTGCACAACCTGGGCGGGTCCCGGACAAGCAAGTTTGACGAGTTCGGCATCTGGGATTTCGTGCTTGAAATGAAGGCCAAGGGTCTGATTCGGCATGTGGGCTTCTCCATGCACGATACGGCAGAGGCCCTGGACAAGGTCTTAACGGCGCACCCTGAAATGGAATTCGTCCAGCTGCAGATCAACTACGCCGACTGGGAGAGCGAGTCCGTCCAGTCCAGAAAGTGCTACGAGGTCGCCTGCCGCCACAACAAGCCCGTCATCATCATGGAGCCCGTCAAGGGCGGCGCGCTGTCCAATCTGCCGGAGGGCCCGGCCCGGATTCTCCGGGAGGCCAATCCGGCCATGTCCCAGGCCTCCTGGGCCGTCCGCTTCGCGGCGTCTCTGGACAATGTCATCACTGTTTTAAGCGGCATGTCCAATCTGGAGCAGATGCAGGACAACCTGTCGTATATGGAAAACTTCACGCCCCTCACGGCGGCCGAAAGGGAGGCCGTGGAGAAAGCGCGTCTGGCGCTGGAGGCCATCCCCCGCATCCCCTGCACCGCCTGCGCCTACTGCGTGAAGGACTGTCCCATGGGCATCCACATCCCCCAGTACTTCGACGCCATGAACCGTTATCTCGTGTATGAGGACCTGGGCGCCGCCAAGTTCGGCTACGCCCTCGAGCAGAAGTTCGGCAGCGAGAAGGCCTCGGCATGCATCGCCTGCGGCGCCTGCGAGGCCGTCTGCCCCCAGAAGATCAAGGTCATCGACGAATTGAAACGTGTCGTCGCCGCGCTGGAATAACGGCAAGACAAACCATCCCGACAAAAAACAGGGCGAAAGCCCTGTTTTTTTGTATCACAAGGGAGACTTACACCGCGCGCGGCGGACGAAGGGGTTTATCGACAGTTCAAACCTGTCCCGCCTTATACGGGCTGTAGGCGGTGAGGCCGTCCGCCGTTACCGCCGGGCGCCGGACCGCGCCGAGCTCGTCGAGTACGTGCCGCAATGGGGCGAGCTTTTCATAGAACATGCAGACAAGCTCCCCGTCGGATGCCTGAAGAACCGCCGTTTTCAGCGCCTGGGTTTCCTCCGGTATGATAAAAATGTCCTCCGGCGGAAAGCCGGCGCCAATGGCAGCATCCCGCATCAGCCGGGCGATCTCGCCGTCTGCCCGGCCGCGCTTATCCGCGTCTTCCTTGATGATCATGGCGTCGAAAACGCCGGCGCACCGCTCCGCCACGCGGCGGATGGCCTCGTCCGTCCGGTCTCCCGGCATGCCGATGATGCCCGTCAGGCGCTTGTACCCCAGGCCCCGGCAGACCTTCAGCGCCTCGCCGACGCCGGCCTCGTTGTGGCCGTAATCCAGCATGACGGCGGCTTTTTTATAATCGTACAGCTCAAAGCGGCCCTCGCTGGCCTCAAAGCCCACCAGGCCCGCCCGGATTCTGTCCACCGGGACGCCAAGCCCGTAAAGGGCCCCCGCCGCGGCAAGGGCGTTGTCGATATTGCAGGCAATCAGCCCGCCCATGGTGATGGGTATTTCCCGCACGTGGGCGATGGTGGAGACTTTGTCGCCGTCCCGAATTCTGACCCAGCCGTTGTCGTTGACAACGTGCACGCTGGGGTGCCGGTCATATTCAGCCGGCACTTCCGGCGCGTTGCAGAATAGGACCAGCCTCGACTTGATGCGTTTCAGGATGGCCGGCGTAGAGCCGTCCAGGGCGTTGAGGACGGCCGCGCCGCCCTCCTTGACAGCCTCCGCCACCAGGGCTTTGACAAAAGCCAGCTCCTCAAGGGTCGTTATGCCGTCCTGCCCCAGATGGTCCTCCGCGATGTTGGTGATAACGCCCACATCGGCGCAGTCGTAGCCGAGCCCTTCCCGGATAATTCCGCCCCGGGCCGTTTCCAGGACGGCGGCGGTGATCGTCTTGTTGGCCAGCAGTGCCCGGGCGCTCCGGGGCCCGGAGTTGTCCCCCTTTGAAATCAGCCGGTCGCCCACATAAGTGCCGTCGGTGCTGGTAAGTCCCACGGTATGCCCCGTTTTCATCAGCCCGTGCTGGACGAGCCGGGCCACCGTGGTCTTGCCGTTTGTCCCCGTTACCGACACAATGGGGAACCGGAAGGATTCCGCCGTTGGGAACAGGAAGTTGACAATATCCCGCGCCACATTGCGCGGCTTGCCCTCTGAGGGATACAGGTGCATCCGGATGCCCGGCGCCGTGTTGACCTCCACGATGACGCCGCCGGTGTCCAGAATGGACTTGGAGATGTCCTCGGTGACAAAGTCGATGCCGGCGATGTCGATGCCGATGGCGCCGGCCGCCCGGACGGCCAGGGCGGCGTTTTCCGGATGAATCAGATCCGTACAGTCGATGGCGGTGCCGCCGGTGGAGATATTTCCGTTCTCCCGCAGGCGGACAACCCGGCCCTCTTCTATCACCGTGTCGGGCGTGAGCCCGGCTTTTTTCAATAGTGACAGCGCCACCTCGTCCAGACGGAGCTTTGTCAGCGGCAGCTCGTGCTTTTCGCCGCGCCTCGGGTCTTCATTGACCATATCCACCAGCTGGCGGATGGTATGCTTGCCGTCGCCCGTCACATGGGCGGGCACGCGCATGGACACCGCCTTGACCTCATTGCCCACCACCAGCACCCGGTAATCGTGTCCGGCCACATACCGCTCAACCAGGACGCCGCCGGAATACTTGGAGGCGCAGGCAAAGGCCTCCTTGATGTCCTGGGCTGTCGTGAGATTGAGATGGACGCCTTTTCCCTGATTGCTGTCAAGGGGTTTAATGACGACAGGCATGCCGATCTGCCCCGCCGCCATGAGGGCAGAGATCTCAGAATAGACAACCCTGCCCGGCGGCACGGGGATGCGCTGCTCGCTGAGCAGATGCTTTGACATCTGCTTGTTGCTGGAGATGTCCGCGCAGATACAGGCGGTGGCGTCTGTCAGCGTGGACTCCACAAGCCGGCTGTTTTTGCCGTATCCCAGGCGCACAAGGCTCTCGTTTCCGATCCTAGTGACGGGGATGCCCCGCAGTCTGGCTTCGCGGACAATCGCGCCGGTACTTGGGCCCAGCTCCGTTTCCAGCGAAATTTTGCGCAGGTAAGCCATAAACTCGTCAATTTTGACGTCCTTCCCCTGCAGCAGCTGATTGAGGATAAAAACCGAAACCTTGGCGCATTCCAGGCCGCAGGCCTCGTTTTTAAACTCAACGACGAGGTAGTAAAGGGACGGCGCGAGGATTGTCCGCGTCTTGCCGAAGCTGACGTCGTAGCCCAGCATATACTGCATCTCCAGGATCACGTGCTCCAGCACATGCCCCAGATAGGTGCCTTCCCTGAGCCTGTCCACAAAGCCGCCCTCATACCCCAGGCCGCAACAGTTCTTCTTCAGACCGGGGAACAGCGCCAGGAGCCTTTCGTTAAAGCCCGGGATGTCCTTTGTTGGGATCTCGCCGTACTCCCCGATATCGGCCGTCATCCGGATCACCGGCTTATGGCTGTAGATGTTCCGCCCGCTGAAGATGGACAAATCACTGATTTTGATCTGACTTGTATTCATTTGTGTTGATTCGCATGACCTTTCTGTTCAGAAAATCATAGCCGTAGCCCGAGGGCAGGATGTCTGCCCGCACGCCGACTATGGCCAGGATTTCATCTGGATTGAGCTCCGAGACGTTGGAGCTTTGGATCGTGCTGCCGTCAATCACCGTAACGGCGTTGTTGCCGATCACTTCAAAATGCAGGTCGGGAAATACTTTTATGGACGTATCCTCGTCGATGCCGACGCCGATCGTCTCGGGATTTTCCGCAACGCCGCACAACAGCCGGCCAAAACGTCCGCGCTGGTCAAAATGCTGGTCAATGATCACGCCGCTGATGAGCCCGAGCCCCGGGGCCATTTTCAGCGTGCACTTTTTTGCCGGTTCGTTGTCGTTGCCGTTGACGATCATTGTCGAGCTCATCACGGAGGCGCCGGCGCTGGTCCCCATGATGATGCCCCCGGCGTTATACAGGTTTTTCAGCGCCGCGCCCGCCCGGGTGCCGCCCAGAATGCTCGTGATGCGCAGCTGGTCGCCACCGGTCATGAAAACACAGCGGGCCCTGGCGATTTTTTCGGCAATGGCGTCGTCGTTGGCCGCATCACGGGTTGCGATGTCCAGTGTCTGTACGTTTTTGACCCCCAGCTTCCGAAATACCGACAGGTAATTTTGACCCACCTCTTCCGGTTTTTCAGTCGCCGTCGTCAGTATCATCAGCAGATCGCCCTCCTGCAGCATTCCGGCCGCGTGCCGGAGGATCACACTCCCTTCCGTCTTGTCCTCGGCGCCGCCGATGATCAGCAGATAACCTCTCTTGTCTTCCACTATGTCTCCTTCGTTCCAGAACGTTTGTCCAGCAGGAGCCGCCCTCCCGCGATGACCATCCGGAGCGTCCAGTCCCGGTCCGTTATCAGGATATCCGCGTCGCCGCCCCTGACGATGGCCCCCTTTCTGGGATACAGCTTCAGCCTTTTGGCCGCGTTTTCAGTAAACAGCGCGGCGGCCTGCGCCGGCGGCAAAATCGACTGTTTTATTATTTCCATAAAATCGTGAAATAGTGATGCAGGCGCCGCAGCCTTTCCCGACGACGGGTGCGCGCCGCCCGCGTCGGAGCTGACCGTCACCCGCGTCAAATCCGGCAGCAGGGTTTTCAACTCCTTGACAGCCGCCGGCACGGCGACGCCCTCTGATTCTCCCGCTGTCAGGTCAATATTGCCGCCCCGGCGGCAGTAATCCGCCCCCTGCCGGAAAAGCGCGGGATTTCTGTTGATATGGGTGGGGACAAAAACGTCCGCCGGCAGGTCGGAGGCCTCCAGCGCCTCCATAACGGGCCGCAACCCCGCCTTGCCGTCGCCGATATGCAGGTGGACAACGCCCGCTTTTCCGGCGAGCATGCCCCCCAGATGGGCTTCCGCCGCCACGGCAATCAGCGCCCTGGCGTCCGGGTTTACAGAGCGGTGGTCGGAGACGGCGATTTCACCCGCGCCGATGACCTTGTCGATAAAGACCATGTCCCGCCGCAGGCTGCCCGTCAGCGTCACGGGCGGCAGCGCGTAGCTGCCGGAATAGATATATGTGGTCACCCCCTGCGCCTCCAAGGCCTTTGCCTTGGCGTAAAGGCCTTCCATACACCGGGTTGTGCCGTCCGCGCCCAAGAGGCCCACAGCCGTTGTGATGCCCGACGACAGTATCGCGTCGACCCCCAGCGCGCCGAGGCCGCTTATAAACCCCTGCTCGCCGCCCCCGCCGGTTATATGGAGATGCTGGTCCACAAAGCCCGGGAAGGCGTACAGCCCGGTCCCATCGATGACGGCGTCCATAAACGGCGCTTCCGGAAAACCGCCCGGCGCGATAACGCCGGCAATTTTGTCCGCGGCGATCAGCAGGTCCCGCGCCCCCAGGTACGCCGGTGAAAAGCATTCTATATTTTTTATCAGCGTCAGCACTATTCTAACCTCAGACGATAGTTTGCAGTCAAAATCAAATTCTATGCGCCCGGGCTTCAAACTCTTCAAAATGGCGGGTGAAAATCCCGTCCTCGTCCAGCAGGCTTTCAATCGTCTCATAACCCAGCCGTCTTAAAAGCTCCGGCACCGCCGGATTATCCAATGGCGTTAAAAAGGGCGCGTCTTCGGCATATGTCTCCACCGCCCGGCGGCCCTCCTGCGGGTCGATGAGCACCTTTGGCCCGCCGACGCAGCCGCCCTCGCAGCCCATGCCCTCCAGATAGTTGGCCGTCACCCGGCCTGCCGTCAGCTCCTCCAGGAGCGCCCGGCAGCTTTTGGTCCCGTCGGCCTGGACAGCCCGGAGCTGGACGGTGCGGTGCGGATTTAAACGCCGGACAGTGTTTTTAACCGCCCGGCTGACGCCGCCCGTCCGCCCGTAAATCCGCCCGTCGGCGGATGCCGTAGGCAGACGTTGGGATGCCGTCGGCATGCACCCAACTCCCTCAGTCTCCCCGCTTTCCTCGGCCATCTCCGGCGGCGAGATGCCGAAGGCGGTGAAAATGTCCCGCAGCTCCTCGAAGGTCAGGACAAAGTCCACCGCGTCGGCAATATCCTTTTCTCGGGCCTCCACCTTTTTGGCAAGGCACGGGCCGATAAAAACCGTCACCGCGTTCGGCACAAGCTTTTTAATGGCCCGGCCGCAGGCAATCATCGGGGAGACGGCGTCCGGCATCCTGTCCAGAAAACGGCTGTAGCCCCGGCGCACCATGGCAATCCACACGGGGCAGCAGCAGCTGGCCAGCATAAAATCCGAGTCGTCCCGGATGTTCCTGTCAAACACCAGCGCCTCCTTCAGCGTCAGGATGTCCGCAAACAGCGCCACCTCCGCCATATCGGCAAACCCCAGTCTTTTAAAAGCGGCCCGAAGCTGCCCCACGGAC
Organism: Sporobacter termitidis; assembly: GCA_029267955.1. Taxonomy (GTDB): domain Bacteria; phylum Bacillota; class Clostridia; order Oscillospirales; family Oscillospiraceae; genus Sporobacter; species Sporobacter termitidis_A. Next base: position 10,657 of record JAJUHI010000019.1, read on the forward strand.
GACACGCCGAATTGTCCGGCCGTGGCGGGCGCCGCCATGGCATAGACGGGGCCCTCGGCATTCTTAACAGCGTCCAGCACTGGCAGCACATCCCGGCTGGCCGTCAGGCAGCCCGACCGGCAGGCGCGGATGCACGCTTCGCAGCCGACGCAGAGCTCTTCGTCCACGACCAGGTTGCCCTTTTCGTCCCGCCGGATGGCGTTGTAGATGCACCGGGCCGTACAGTCCCCGCCGCCCTCCGGGCAAGAGCACGACCCCACCCGCCATACGGGCGCGTGCTTTTCCGGGCGCAGCAGCATATCGAGGCTCTGCGAGACTTCCGGGTCCCGCCCCAGCGCATTAAGCCGCTCGGAAAGCTTGTTTTCCGCCGCCGACCGCAGCAGTTCGGTGTATAATTCCGTAAATGTCATCGTCCGCTCCCGCTTTTGCGTCTTAAACTGAAATACAGTCACATTTTAACCCGTTACAGAAAAAAAATGCCGCTTTTTACGGCGGCATAAAAAATGGGGCGGACAAAATCCGCCCCAACTGTTTGTATGTACATTATCCTCAAAAACCTAAATCCGTGTGGCTTTATATATCCCGCGCGATGGTCCAGGCCGCCTGGGTGGCGCTGAAAATGTTGCGCGGCGTGACGCAGTCGCCCAGCATGTAAAACTCGGGCGCGCAATCCGACAGCGCCTGCGCCTCTTCCCGCAGCGGCTTCTGTCCGATGGCGTAAATCACCGTGTCCGCCTCCACGAGCTGCCTGCCGTCCGGGCCCTCGGTCATCACGCCTTCATTGGTGATCTCCAGCGCCTTTGTGGAGGTTTTAATCTGCATCTGCAGCTCGGGATGGGCAATCAGGTACTCCCGGATGGCGATGCCGTGAACCAGCGGGTCGCCCACCACCATGCCGCCGAAGGCGGAGAAGCGCTCGGAGGTCTCCTTGTCGTCCGGCGACGCGCAGGTGCGGGGCAGCATTTCAACCACCGTGACCGCGCGGCCCGTCTGGGCCAGATACAGCCCCAGCTCCAGCCCAACAAGGCCGCCGCCCAGGATGACAACCTTATTGCCCGCCAGCGCCGGGTTGTAATAAATCTCTTCCGCGCCGTAAACGTTGCCCCGGTCGATTCCCGGGATGTTCGGGCGCACCGGCCGCGAGCCCAGGGCCGCAATGATGACGTCCGGCTTTAAGGACGCGGCCAGCTCCGGTGTGACCGGCGTGTTCAGGCGCACGTCAATGGGCGCTCTGGAAATGAGCCGCGCCTGCAGGTCCAGGTATTCCTCCAGATGCTTTTTAAACGGGATGTTCTCCTCGCAGCGCAGCACGCCGCCGAGCCGGCCCGTTTTCTCGCACAGGATGACCTTGTGGCCCCGCTCCGACGCCGTCAGGGCCGCCTGCATGCCGCCGATGCCGCCCCCGGCGACCAGGACGGTTTTCTTCTTGGCAGGCGGCGGGGCATACATGCATTCAAGCTCGTTGCCGATAACGGGGTTTGTGGCGCAGTAAAACACGCCGCCCATCGTCGAGTAAGAGAAGCAGTTATAGCACCGCAGGCACTTGTTGATCTCATCCTCGCGCCCCGTGCGCGCCTTGTTGGGCAGGTTGGGGTCGGCCAGGGACTGGCGGCCCAGCTGGACGATATCGGCCTGCCCGGAGGCGATGATCTCCTCCATCATCTCCGGGTCCGTCAGGGCGCCCACGGTGGCTACCGGCGTTTTGACATACTTTTTGATTTCCGCCGCCAGATGGACGTTGACCCCGTCGGGCATGAACATGCTGGGGTGGGTGACCATGCTGGCCGCGTCGATCTCATGGTGGCCGGCGGAAACGTGGATCAGGTCCACCTTGCCGTCCAACGCCTTGGCGATGGCAATGCCGTAGTCCAGATCGTACCCATCGTCTCCCAGATACTCCGCGCCGCTGATGCGGATCTCAATGGGGAAGCCGGGGCCCACGGCCTTGCGGATGGCCTCGATGGTCAGCAGCGGGAAGCGCATGCGATTTTCAAACGTGCCGCCCCAGCGGTCCGTCCGCTTGTTGTCCCGGGGCGACATGAACTGTGAAAACAGCCAGCCGTGGCCGCCGTGGATGGTGACCATATTAAACCCGCACTGGCGCGCGAAGGCCGCCCCGGCGGCAAAGCAGTTGATCAGATGCTCGATATACGCCTCATCCATGGCCCGGATGGGAATTCCGTCCGGCCGGACGCCGTCGGTAAAGCCGTAGACAAAGCCTTCCCGCTCGGCCATGGGGTTGGCATTGACGCCGGCGTGGTTGAGCTCCACCGAGGCCACGGCGCCGTGGCGGGTGATGGCGTTGGCCGTCAGGGTCAGGCTCACCTTGCCCTTGACGTCGTCGCCCCGCAGCTGGAAGGGGTGGCTGTGCCCGGCCCGGGAGTCCACCATAAAATCGCCCACACAGACGGAGGCAAAGCCGCCCTTGGCCTTCATCTCGTAAAACGCCGTCCCGTCCTTTGTTAGAAACCGGTCGGACGTGAGCCCCGGGAAGTCCTGGGGCGACGCAAAGATTCTGTTTCTAAAAAACTGCCTGCCAAGCTGGATCGGCTCAAAAAGATGCTTGTATTTGTGCATAACTGCCTCCTTACCACGGCAAATCTTTAAAACCAATTATACCGCACCGGCAGAGAAAACACTTTGTATTTTTTTACGATTGATATGCGGTATTTTGTTTCATCTTGAACAAGCGTTTTAGGGGCCTGCGTATGTACAGCCATCAAACAAGTCGCTTTCTTCGAAGTGAAGCCCCGCGCTGTCACGCACATACATCCAGAGCGCGCCGTCGTCGGTTTTCATGATCATCCGCGTCTGCGCCTCATCTATAAACTGCGGATAAACGCGCGTTCCGGCGGGCAGCTTAGCCTCAACGTACTCCCCGTTTTCCAAACGCAGCATTGGTATTTCGGTTTTCGAACGATAAACATCCTCCGCCGAACCCGAGTCGTGCTCCGTGATGACCTTGAACCAACCGTCGTTGCCCAGCGTCAGTGTAAAATCCGCGTTGATGGCAGCTTCAATTGAAACAAACTGATTACCGAGAAAGTAATACACAGGCGTGGTTAAAAGCAGCGAGTCATCCGTCAGGAAGCTGTATGCGTATCTGCGATATTCGGTTTTTTTCGCTTTTCCATCTGTGAAGGTGTAAATACTTGTCGTACACATGTTGCCGTCCCCGTCCTGCTGGTATATCAAAGCGACCGAATTGCCGGCGCGGCGTATCAAATGCGCCTGGCTGATCCACTGCCAATCATCGCCGTCGTTGATTTTGTCCCCGTTGAACAGCACCTCACACGACCACTGCGGGTTGTTGTTATGTAGCCGCAACGTGTCGGGCACGCCGTCGCCGTCAAGGTCAACGCTGTATTCGGTGTTTAAATCAAGTTTATGTACACCGACGTCGTTTAACGTAAGCTTCTCTTCCTCTACCGTGAACTCCTCCGTCGCCGGACGTCCGTCCCAGACAAGTCCGTCGGAGCGGTAGTACATTCTTTTGACGGTGCCGTCCGTCAAGGTGTAGTCGATGACAAAAACCTGCCCCGTCTCGATTAACATGGGATAATTGTCATACGGCAGGACATCGCCTGTTTTCGGGTTGTCCTTAAAATCGTCGTAGGCGTCCTCCAGGCGCCAGAATTCCCGGCTCACGAAGTTTTTAAACCCGGTCAGGTCCGATATTCCGAAGTATAAGGCTTTGTACGCCTTGCCGCCCACAGTGATGGTATCAACTCTCAGGGGCTCGGTTTCCTTCGCCATCCAGGTTATATCCTCCGCCATCCAGGATAAATCCTCCGAAAAGACGGCGTCGCCGTAACGGGCCTTGAGCTGGTTTGCCATGCAGGGCACGGCGCCGGAAAAATCCATGGCGTCAAGTCCCGTATGGGCGCTGCCGTAAATGCCCATGACGGACTGGCCGTCCAGGCTGTCAAACTCGCGGATAAAATTCTCCGCCATCTTGTTTTCGCGGTACGCCTCGCCGCCGCGGCTGTAATAATAGTCGCCCTGCTCCATGGCTTCCTGCGCCAGCCGATACATCGCCGAGTCTTTCTGGTTTTCATCCTCAAGATACTTTAAGAACCTCCGGCCGGTCGTACCGTTAAAATGCCCCACATCCGTACCGTGGAAAACCGTTTCGGGACAGTCGCTTTTTATCTTCCGGTAAAATTCCTTAATGAGAGGATTGTGGGCCTGAGTCCCCTCCCAGTCGTTATAGAGCTCCTCCAATATCCCGTCGTCGTCGGACCGCATCCATATGTTTAAAAATTCAGCGGTATAGTACGGGTACTCGATAAACAAATGCCGCATGTTTTCGTTATGGTAGTAGTCATACCAAATTTCAAATTCCTTGTTAAGTATTTTCTCAACGCCATGATACTCCCCGTACAGGTAGATCTTCCCCGGGCTGGGCGAGGGGGACGCGGTACCGTCGCTTTCCGCCCCGCGGTATGTACAGGCGGCTGCCGCCAGCAGCAGGGTTAATGCTGATGCAAGGGCAAGAATTCTTCTCTTCATCATGCACCCTCCAGATTATTAGAATAATGTAACCATTATCTGGATTATAGGCGATATTTTCCCATTCGGCAACCGTATTGGTCTTCTCTCATCAAACGCCGGCCCGTCTTAACGGCCGCCGCGTTCACGCAGCGCCGCGTAATCCAGTTCGGCGGGGCCGATCTTGACGCGGTTAACCGTGTCAATGCCGACGATGCGCGCGATATCTATTGCCGTCTGTTCGGCCTGGGAGATATCGCTCATATAGACGTGGTATCTGTGGCGGAGAACGCCGGGGCCCATGTTCTCAAACAGAGATTCATCCGCAAACGCATCTTTAATGCTCCTCAAGGCTTCTTCACGGGTCACGAATTCGGCGTATTCCACATTGGGGTGCTCCTCAATCCTGCGCTGCAGGGCGCGGGCTTCCGCTTCCGTCAGCGTCTCATTCACAAACGCCACTATTAAATTATCACAATCTCCAAAGCACTCGCTAAAGCGCCAGACGCCGTCTTCGCCCTTGACAAGCGTAAACACGGATCTAACGGGATAACTGGGATAGGTATGATACCAGTCCAGGGTATAGGTAATGGCTGAAGCATCTGATTTTATCACCGTCAAGCTGTCCCAGATAAAGGCCTCTGTCGTTTGCTCATTAAAGGTCACCGTGTCCCCAGATAACCAGGGAGAAACGTCAAAAAGATACCACGGCGAGATGTAAAGGCTGCCGTCCCGCTCGATGAAAGAAGGAGCCTCAAATCGTGTAAAAAATCCTTCCGCCGCCTCGTCGGTAAATACGGCCAGCGTGGCCTCGCGCAGCTCCTGGGGGGATTTATAATGCCTGCATAAATAGTAATCCGCCTCACCCTCAGAAAATCCGGGTACGGCATCTCTTTCCCGGCAAATATCCGCGGTGTAGTGCAGGCCCACCTTTCGCGCCTCGGCAAAGCGCTTTTTAAAAAGCGCCTTATAGCCGGCAGGGTCAGAAGGGTCAAACGCGCCGTTCAATGCAAATCCGATACTTACGGCGGCGACAACCACAGCTGAAAGGGCAATCACCCAGGCTGAGGGCTTTTTGAAGATCATCACATTTTTGATGCGCTGCTTGATATACGCCCACATCAGGCCCTACCCCCTCTTCTCGACGATAAGCCGCAACAGCTCGCTGATCTCGCTCTCCGACAGCTTTTTTCTGGAGGTGAACGCCGCCAGGAACTTCGGGAGCGACCCGTCAAAGGCTTCCTCAACAAACTTCTCGCTTTGAAGGGCGGCAAACTCCTGTTTGCTCATCAATGCCACCACAGTACCGTCTTTGTTTTGAAATATCCCGCGGTCGCAGAGCCGCCGCAGCATCGTGTATGTGGTTGATTTTTTCCATGTCAGCTCCTTTTCGCAGAGCTTCACCAGTTCGCCGGAGGAAATGGGCGCGTTTTCCCATATAAGCTCGGCAAATTTCGTCTCCATAACGCCTAATTTATAGTTTTCCATATCGTCACCTTAAAAGTTTAATGGCGTTAGACCTTAAGCATAGTTTAACGCCATTAAACCAGGATGTCAACTGTAAATTTCCAGTTTATTGGATTTGCGTCCACAGTCTCAATCCATGTACCATATAAACGAGAACGGTTCTCCCGGTTTGAAAGCGGAAGAACCGTCCCCATAGTTACCACATGCCTGTTATGCCTTGATATCGCTTTTTTTCGTTTTCTCCACGACAATGCCCTGACTTCTCCGGCTGGTGTACATGTTCAGGGAGACCGCCGAGATGATGATGATGCCCTGGACAAAGGTTGTCATGTCGGAGGGGACGCCCAGCAGGATGAGCATGTTGTTGATGATGCCCACCAGCAACGCGCCGAAAACGGCTCCCGTAACGCCGCCCTCGCCGCCGGCCAGGTTCAGTCCGCCCACGACCATCGCCGTGAGGACGTTGCCCTCGTAGCCGTTGGCCGTGGTGGGACCGGCCTGCATGTTCATGGAGGCCAGAATCATACCGCCGATGCCCGCCGAGATGCTACAGATGATATACGAGACGATCACGGAGAAGTCTGTCTTAATGCCCACCAGCTTGGAAGCCACCGGGTTGCCGCCCGTGGCGTACAGGCGGCGGCCGAATACCGTTGTCCCCAGTATCAGCGCGCAGATCACGGCGCAGAGGACAAAGATGACAATGGGCATGGGGATCTGGCCGAACACCCGGTAATTGCCCAGCTTATACATAATGCCGTCGTCGATGATGTGCACAAAGTGGCCGCCCGTCACTAAGAGGACAACGCCGTAGATGATATACTTCGTGGCCAGCGTCACCACAAAGGCCGGCAGCGCGAAGCGCGTGACCAGGATGCCGTGGACAATGCCCACAAGGATGCAGGCGGCAATGGACACCAGCACGCCCGTTAAAAAGCCCGCCATCGTATAGCCGCTGCGGTCGGCGTAGATGGACAGGATCGACGCCGTCAGCGCCGCCATGGAGCCAACCGAGAGGTCAATGCCGCCCACCAGGACGACAAACAGCATGCCGCAAGCCATGATACCGTACAGGGAGATTGCCAGCAGGATGCTCATGGCGTTGGCCGGCTTGAAGAAATTCTGCTGGAAAACCGCCATGACCACCATGATCAGCACCAGGATCGTCACCCGCTGACCCCACTGGTTTCCGAGAAATTTAATTACCTTTTTCATAGAGGCACGCCCTCGCTTGTATGCACGCCGGACGCGGCCAGCAGTATTGCCGTCTGCGTGGCGTTTTCATGGGTAAATTCTTCAAAAAACCGGCCGTCGTGCATGACCAGTATCCGGTCGGCCACATGGGTCAGCTCGGCAAGATCCGACGAGACCATGATCACGATGGAGCCGGTGGTGGCCAGCGCCCGCATCAGATGATACAGCTCGTGCTTGACCCCCACGTCGACACCGGCTGTCGGCTCGTCCAGCAGCAGCACCAGGGGCTTTCTGGACAGCCATCTGCCCAATACGACCTTCTGCTGGTTGCCGCCCGACAGGTTGCCCACGGGCAGATGCCGCATGGGCGGCCGGATATCGTAGCCGCGGATGGCTTCCTGGGCGAAATTGATCTCCTTTTTCCTGTTGACGACGCCGAAGCGGGCCAGCTTGTCATAGCTGGCAATGGCCAGATTTTTCTCGATGGATAACAGCGGGACAAAGCCTTCGTTGCGCCTGTCCTCCGGGACCAGGCCGAAGCCCGCTTTGATATTTTTGGCGATTGACCGGCTGACGGGTTTCCCGTTGAGGGTGATTTTCCCGCGGGAGGGCTTTTCCGCGCCGTATATGCAGCGGATAAGCTCCGTCCGGCCGGTGCCCACAAGGCCGCCGATGCCAAGTATCTCGCCGCCGTAGGCCTTGAAGTTGACGTCCTTGAGAATGTTCTTGTAGGCAAGCCCCGTCACCTCCAGGCAGTTGCCCTCGTAGCGCTGGCGCCTTTCCCTGTTTTTGTCCTCCTTGATTTCGTGGCCGATCATCATGGTGGTCACCTTCTGGGGCGTCATTTCCTCCCGGGTCAGCACGCCCACATTCTCGCCGTCCCGCATGACGGTGAGCCGGTCGGCCATCCGGTAGATCTCTTCCAGCCGGTGCGATATGTACAGGATGCTTGTGCCCTTTTGCCGCAGGCCGTCAATGGTTTTGAAGAGCGTTTCCGTCTCCGCGGCCGACAAGGAGGCTGTCGGTTCGTCCATGATGATGAGCTTTGCCTCCATGGACAGCGCCTTGAGGATTTCCACCATCTGGCGCTGGGCCATTCCCATGGAGCTGACGAGCATATCCGGGTCCAGGTCAAACCCGTATTTCTCAATCAGCGCCTTCACCTGGCGGCGCATTTCCTTCTTCTTTGTAAAGCCGAAACGGCTGATCTCCTGGCCCAGGAAGATGTTTTCCGTCACGGTGAGCGCCGGAATCAGGCTCAGTTCCTGGTAGATGACCGAAATGCCGCAGCAGCGCGCGTCCTGTCGGCAGGAGATGGTCACAGGCTTGCCTTCCATGAGAATCTGACCGTCGTCCATGGTGTAGACGCCGGTGATGATTTTAATCATCGTGGACTTGCCCGCGCCGTTTTCTCCCATCAGCGCGTGGACCTCGCCGCGGCGTATTTCGAGATTGACGTTTTTGAGCACAGGGATGCCGTTAAACTGCTTGCAGATGCCTTTGGCTTCCAGCAGCACCGATTTTTCCTCCATCAGTGACCTTCCTTTCCGGTGCCGGGTTTGACCTTGACGCGCCTTTTGATCGGGAGCTTCATAAACTGCGCGTCGAAGGTCGTGGCCAGAATGATGATGCCGCCCTGCAGGATTGACTGCCAGGCGATGGACAGTCCGTACTTCATCAGGCCGTTGAGAATCAGCGTTAAAAACAGCGAGCCCAGGAGCGCGCCGATGGCGTCGCCGCGGCCGCCGCCCAGGACGATGCCGCCCACCACGCAGGCGGCGATGGCCTGAAACGCCACGGCGCTGCCCAAAGTGACGGGCGCCGCGCTCTGATACGCCACCACCATGGACGCCCCCAGCCCCACGCAGAAGCCGCAGATCAGAAAGCCCCCGGATTTAATAAAATTGTTGTTAACGCCGGACATCTGCGCTGATTTGGGATTGGACCCCTGCGCGTATGTATGCAGGCCAAAATTCGTTTTCGTCAGGACAAGCATCATCAGCACCGTCATCACAAGCCAGACGATGGTGATGTAATACACCCCGCCCACATGGGTGCCGAGCACTGTGAAGCTTTTATTCAAAATCGGCCTTGATTCGATAATGCCGTTGCGCCGGAAAGCGATTATCAGTGCCAGCCCCGAATAGACAAAGCCGGAGGCCAGTGTCGCCACAAACTCCGTCAGGCGCACCTTTGTAACCAGAAAGGCGTTGATCGCCCCACAGGCAACACCGGTCAGAACGCCGCCCAAAAGGACCGCAATCCCCGGAATCCCCGGGATGAACGACAGCCTGGCGCAGACAAGGCCCGTCAGCGCGGCGATACCGCCGGTGGACAGATCGATGCCGCCGCCGATAATGACAAAAGACACGCCCAGCGCCACCAGGCCCACAAAGGAGGCTTCCCGAAGCAGCTGCAGGATGTTTCTTGCACTGAGGAAATGGTCCGACGTCCTGGCAAAGACTGCGGCCAGTGCAATGACGAGCATGGCGGAAATAACTCGTCGGAGATTTTTTTTGTTCATGCTATGCTAGAACCTCCACTTTTAGACGGCGAATAAACATGCATACGCGATGATATTTGTTACGGGGTCCTGCCTGGCGGCAACGACCCCGTAACACAGAGGCTAATTTGTAGGATGTTTATCTGGCACTTATCTGAAGTAACGGCTGACCGCCATGATGTAATCAACGTTTTCGCTGTTGACGGGTATCAGGGTGTCATAGATAACCGGCGTGGCGTCATAACCGGCGGTGACGGAAGTGGTACCGGTGGAGATGAAGTACAGCGCCATGTGGAACGCGGTATAGAAGTGGGCATATGTATCGGAGTAGTTGGTGCCGTAGATCTTGCCTTCCTTGATGGCCTGAAGGACGGGAGCCAGCCCCACGTTGCCGTAGATGATAATACCCTCTTTGTCACGGCCGGCGGCTTCGATGGCCTGGTAAGCGCCCATGGCGATATCGTCGGAGGCGCAGTAAACAGCCTGGATCTCACCTGTGGGGTATTTGTTCAGCAGGTCCGTCATTGTCGTCCGGGCATTCTCCTGGGACCACATTTCAATGCTGACGTCTTCCAGCATGACCATATCGGTATAGGCTTCACAGAAGTCGATGAAGCCCGTGCCCATCCTGCCGATGGCCTTCTGTGCGGCCGGCGCGTCCAGGACGATGTAGTTGCCCTTGCCGCCAAGCTCGCCGGCCACAATCTCCGCCGCCAGCTGGCCAGAACCATAGTCCGTACCCTGGAGATGGAAGGTGTGAACCGCGGTGGCGCCGCAGTCGATGGTAAGTACGGGGATGCCGGCCTGTTCGGCTTCGGTGATGACGTTATTCAGAGCAGCCACGTCCAGAGGCAACATAATGATGGCGTCGTACTTCTGGGTAATGGCTTCGTTCACCATGGAGATCTGGGTTTCGGTGTTGTACTGCGGGTCAAAAGTGTCAATTTTCACGTTGGGATAAATCCGGACGACATCCTCCCAAACCAGGTTGATCACTTCGTTGATCTGGCCTGCCGATGCCAGCGGAATCCAGGCAATCTTAATCTTGTCATTGTAGATGTCTTTACCGTTTCTCAGTTTGCCCGCGCCCGCGGCATCGTTAATGGCGGCGTTGGTGTTGTCCGCGGCCGAGCTGTCCGGGCTGGTGGTAGCTTTATCGCCGCCGCATGCCGTCTGCAGGGCGATCATCATTAATGCGACAATGGCCAGTGTGAGTATTCTTTTCACGCTTTTCATTTTCTTCCCTCTTTCCTTTGTTTTTCTGGTTTGGAATGTGATGCGAAGAGATTGCGCTGCAGCTTGACAAGATACACAAATACTCTGTGTGATAATGCCCGTACACTAGCATTTATGACAATTGCATTATACGTAAAATCGGCTTAAAAAGCTTTGTATTTTATTACGTTTTCTCACGTAATTTTTTCGTACATAAAAACAACAATCCGCTTTTGCAAACGGACTGTTGTCAGCATCTTCA
>JAJUHI010000020.1 GCA_029267955.1 Sporobacter termitidis
CAGCCGGCAGAGCGGCAGCCCCACCACATTGAAAAAGTCGCCCTCAATGCGCTCGATGAAGGCCGCGCCGCGGCCCTGGGCGCCGTACGCCCCCGCCTTGTCCATGGGCTCCCCCGTGCGGATGTAGGCGGCGATTTCCTCGTCCGACAGCGCCCGGAAATAGACCTCCGTCCTTTCGAAGAAGGTCAGCTCTTTATCGCCCTGAATCAGGGCCACGCCCGTATAAACCGCGTGGCGGTTGCCCGACAGCCGGCGCAGCATCGCGGCCGCGTCGGCGGCGTCTCCGGGCTTGCCCAGGGCCCCGCCGTCCAGATAGACAAGGGTGTCGGCGGCGATGATTATATCAGATGCGGCGGCGCTGCCGGCAACGGCCTTCGCCTTTTCCAGGGCGATGGCCTGGACCGTTTCCTCCGGGGGCAGGCCGTGTACCGTCTCGTCGGAGTTGGCCGGCAGGATGACGAGGTCTTTGACCCCGAGCATCTCCAATAGCTCCCGCCGGCGGGGAGAGGCGGACGCCAACAGAATCCTCATCATTCCACCCCTCTGAAGTACAGGCCGCGGGTATAGGAGCTGGGCGCGTAATCGCCCTGGCCCAGATACCGCTTGACGACGGCCAGGCTCTCCACGGCGTTTTCGGTGGTCAGCATCAGCCGCTCCGCCCACAGGCCGAGCCTTGACATTTCTTCACGCTTGTCCGCCAGAAACAGCTTTTTGGAGTTGAGGACCACATTGCGGTGCTTAAATTCCGGCACCACCGGGAACGACGCGCCCTGCCGGTCCTTCAGGCCGGAAAAATTGTCGCAGGCGCACACGCCCGTGCTGTTTCTGATGATGCAGTTTTCGGTGAGCATCAGCGGCAGGCGGCCGTAAACGATCAGCTCGCAGTCGATGGATTTGGACAGATCCCGGATCTGCTCATACCGCAGCTCAAAGGACAGCGTGGCGGATAAAAGCCCCAGGTCTTTTAGGACCTTCAGCGTCTGGGAGTTGAAGACGTTCAGGCCGAAATCGCCCCGGACCTGGAAGCCATTGGATTTGACGTATTGTATATGGCCGATGTTCCCTACCAGCGCCTGGGTAATCCCCAGCTCTCGGGCCGTCTTGAGAAGGCTTGTGACTTCTCTTTTTTCGCTGTCAAAGATCACCCGGGGCAGGCGGACGGCGACGGTGATGTCGCCGTCCTGCAAAAAAGGCGCCAGGACATCCGTCTCCTTTTTCAGCTCTTCCAGCGGGACATACAGAATGTGGGGCTTTAAGGCGGCCATCTCGGCCGAGAGCTGGGACAGCTTCATGACCGAAACGGTCACCACCGGCTTGTCCTCCCGGTTTAAAAGCCGGAAGCCCGGCAGGAACTCCCCCTCCTTCCGAAGGGGCAGCATCTTGCGGTGCTCCATCAGCTCGGCCAGCAGGTCGCGGCGCATTTCGTTCAGCGCGGCCACGGGGAGGGACAGCCCCGGCTCCACGATGCTGCGGACGCCCACGCAGTAAAAGGGCGTGCCGCCGGTTTTGTGCAGCTGCGTCTGCAGATTTGTCGGCGTCAGCTCCCGGTGAAAGGCCGGTTCGGGGATGCGGCCCGTGGTCTGGACCCGGTTGCCCCGGTCGTCGGCGGCGGCCAGCTTCACCGGCTCGCCCCGGCGGATTATCCCCACGAAACGGACGGGGATGCGCTGGAACTCGCCGTTGAGATAGTTTCTGCGGGCGGTGGCGAAGATGACCTGATCGCCTTTGTCCTCCTCGTCCCGGACGCCGAACATGTCCGGGCCCTTTCTGCCGGTATAATAGCCGTCCGTAAAGCCCTGCCGGGAAAAGGCGGCCTGCAGGGCGCGCATGTCATCGGCGCTGGGCGGCTTTTTGTCCTTGACGGCGCGGGAGTAGATGCCGGTCACGATCGCCGTGTATTCCGGCCGGCGCATGCGGCCCTCGATTTTAAGGGACGTGACGCCGAGCTTCTCCAGCTCCTCCACGTAGGAGATCAGGCAGTTGTCCTTGAGGCTGAGAAGATATTCCGCGGCGTGCCCGCCGGTGGTATAGTTGAGGCGGCAGGGCTGGGCGCAGAGGCCCCGGTTGCCGGACCGCCTGCCGATGACGGCGCTCATGTAACACTGACCCGAATAGGACATGCAGAGGGCGCCGTGGACAAAAACCTCGGTCTCAATGGGCGCGTGCTGGCAGATATAGGCGATTTCCTTTCTGGACAGCTCCCGGGCCAGAACGACGCGGGACATGCCCATGGCGGCCGCCAGCTTGACGCCCTCCAGGTTGTGAATGGTCATCTGCGTGCTGGCGTGGATCGGAACCTCCGGGGCGGCCTGCCGGACGGCGCGCATCACGCCCAGGTCCTGGACGATAAAGGCGTCGGCGCCCAGACGGCAGGCGAGCCGCGCCTGCTCGGCGAGAGCGGGCAGCTCCCGGTCGGAACACAGCGTATTGAAAGCGACATATATCTTCACGCCGCGGACGCGGCAGTATTCGGCGGCCTTCCGAAAATCTTCGGTTGTAAAGTTCTTGGCGTTTTTCCGGGCGTTGAAATCGCCGAAGCCCACATAGACGGCGTCCGCGCCGTTCTGAACAGCGGCGATCACAGCCTCCGGAGAGCCTGCGGGAGATAAAATTTCCAGTGTGTATCATCTGCCTTTCAAAGGCTTGTATATCGTCGTTCGTTTAAGCCGGCGCCGCCGGCCGAATTTCAATGGATGCAACAATCTATTATATCAGCAAAGCCGCGGGGCTGCAACACTCCCGATATCAAGGATACCATATCGCGTGATATCAAGGATACCATATCGCGGCCTGATGTCAATCGGACGGGAGCCGGCGGGGCCGTCTCCATATTATGGAACCGTATTTCATTATAATGTTGACAACTTTACGGCGGTTTAATCCGGCGGGAAAACCGGCGAAATTTGCGGCGAAATGCGCGGCAGCTTCCGGCGAATTTCGGCACGAAATTCGCCTGGGCATTGCCCGGCCAGCATTTTACTGCTATAATCATCCTAAACTGCGGCTGCCGGTACAACCGGCGCGCCGACGCGGAAGGGGAGGATTGACGTTTGGCGGATATGAAGCTTGTTTTGCCCGGTTCCGACACGATCGCACTGGGCGGCCAGACTGTTGATCAGCTGATACGCGCCGGCAGCGGCGATGCGGCGCTTTTGTACCTGTATCTGCTCAGAGCGGGCGGCACGGCCACCGCGGCCGAGGCGGCCAGAACGCTGGGCAAGAGCCAGCGGGAGATCGAGTCCTCCATGGCGCTACTGACAAAGCTCGGGCTGCTCAGCTGCGGCGACCGGAGCGTCACCGGCGCTACTAGCGCCGGTCCGGACACGCCCGCCCCGCGGCTGCAGAAGGAGGAAACGCCGGAATATACCGCGGAGGATATAAAGCGCGAGCTGGAAAACGGTTCGGTCTTTCACAGCCTTGTCCAGGAGGTTCAGAAGAGCCTGGGCAAGCTTTTGTCCTCGGACGATTTGATAAAGCTGTTCGGGATATATGACAGCCTCGGGCTGCCGCCGGAGGTCATTTTGCACCTGGTGACCTATTGCGTCGACGAGCACCGGCGGCGGTACGGCCCCGGTCGCGTCCCCACGATGCGCTACATAGAAAAAACGGCTTTTACCTGGGAGCGCGAGGGCATCGTCACGCTGGAGGAGGCCGAGCGGTACATCAAGGACCTGGAGGCCAAACGCACCCGGATCAGCGAGATCAAAAAGATCCTGCAGATTAAGGACCGCGAGCTGTCCAGCAGCGAGCGGCGCTATGTGGACGGCTGGATTGCCCTGGGCTTTGATAGCGAGGTGATCGAGCTGGCCTACGACAGGACGCTGGTGAAAACGGGCAAGCTGGCCTGGCCCTATATGGACTCCATCTTGACAAGCTGGCACCAAAAGGGCCTGCGCACCGTCAAAGAAATCGAGGAAAAGGATAAAAAAGGCGCGGCGGCCCCCCCGGACACACGGCAGAAGGCGTATAAACCGTCGGCGCCGACGCGGTCGGATATCCAGCACATGAGAAAATTCTTGGAGAAGCTGAGGGAGGAGTAAGCGTGTCTTTGGACGGCAAGATACTCGCCAGGGCAAAGCGGCGCCTGGAGGAACAAAAGCACCGGCATGAGATGCGCCTTGCCGGCCGGACGGAGGAGGTCTATAGGAAATGCCCCC
Organism: Sporobacter termitidis; assembly: GCA_029267955.1. Classification (GTDB taxonomy): domain Bacteria; phylum Bacillota; class Clostridia; order Oscillospirales; family Oscillospiraceae; genus Sporobacter; species Sporobacter termitidis_A. The sequence continues at coordinate 4,158 of JAJUHI010000020.1, forward strand.
GCGTGGCGGACCTGGACCGGGAGCTGAAGAGCACGGTGATAGAAGCCGTGGGCCTGGCCTTAAAAAGCGGCAGGGACCCCGGTAAAGCCATGGAGGAGCTGCGGGAGAAAAACCTCCATCTGCAGTCGGAGCGCGCCCGGGAGCTGATTGCCGCCGGATTCCCGCCGGATTACATCGACGATACATATTTATGTAGCGACTGCCGCGACACCGGCTATGTGGGCACGTCGCCCTGCGCGTGCCTGTTAAAGCTCTACAACGAGGAGCTGAAAGCGTCCCTGAGCAGCCTTTTGAAGCTGGGCGGCGAGACGTTTGACACCTTTGACCTGAGTTGGTATGACGACACGTACGACCCCGAGCTGGGCACCTCGCCGCGGCAGCACATGGAGGCCGTCCTGGAGGCCTGCTACCGGTACGCCAACAAGTTCGGTGAAAAATCCACAAACCTGTTTTTACGCGGAGACCCGGGTCTGGGCAAAACCTTTTTATCCGCCTGCATCGCGCGGGTGGTGGCCGAGAAGGGGTTCTCCGTCGTTTACGATATGGCCTGTTCCGTTTTCGCGGCCTTTGAGGAGGAGAAATTCTCCAAGGGCGAGGATATGTCGGCCCTGCGCGGCGAGATCCGGCGGTATCTGTCCTGCGACCTGCTGATTTTGGACGACCTGGGCACGGAGATGTCCACCGCCTTTACGGTCAGCGCCCTGTACGAGCTGATCAACACGCGCCTTATTACCGGAAAGAAGACCGTCATCAGCTCCAACCTGTCCGAGGAGGAGCTGCAGCGGCGCTATACGCCGCAGATTCTGTCGCGCCTTTTGGGCGAATATCAGGTGTTAAAATTCTACGGCAGCGATATCCGGCTTTTGAAAAAGGGCGTCTGACCCGGAGTATTCAGGCCATTGGATATCCCATAAATACCATGAAAGTTATTTCCAACAGGAAATATCCGTTGGAATCACTTGAGTTTTACACATAATCCACAGGTTTTTCCACATACGTTATGTCAACGTTGCCCGCCGGAATATTCACACTAACCGCCGCAAAGCCTTGATTTATGCCGGAATGGGGTGTAAAATGGGCAGCCTGTGAATATAGTTGATAAACAGGCGTCAATAATTCCGGATGGGTGACGTTCTGCGGCGCGCCGCAGCAGGGCGGGTGTTTTTATTGCCCGCCTTAAAAGCAAAGGTGGTTTGAGACATTGGCCGATACGAAAAAGCAGAATTACCTGAAGGGGGCCGCGATCCTCGCCGCCACGGCGATCATTGCCAAGGTTATCAGCGGGCTTTATAAAATACCGCTGTTTGGCATGCTGGATAACGCCGCGGCCGGGTATTATCAGGTTGCCTATAATGTGTACATGCTCCTGGCCGCCGTGACGACGGCGGGCATCCCGGTGGCCTTGTCCCGGCTGGTGTCGGCAGCCTCGGCGACGGGCAACAAGGGGCTTATCAGGCGTTATTTTTCCATAGCGCTGCCGGCGTTTGCCATTTTGGGATTCGTACTTATGGGGCTGATATTCCTGTACGCCGACCAGCTGGCGACGGCCCTTCACAACGCCAATGCCGCCGCCGGCATCCGCGTGCTGGCGCCGGCCGTGTTTTTCGGGTGCGTGATTGCCGTCTACAGGGGCTACATGCAGGGCCACGGCAACATGGTCCCAACGGCGATCTCCCAGATCATCGAGGTCGTCTGCAAGGCCATTTTCGGCCTGCTCATCGCCTGGGCCCTCATCAGCGCCGGGTTTTCCAACATCACCGTCTCGGCGGGCGCCATCGCCGGCGTCTCCATCGGCCTTGGGCTCGGCATCCCCGTACTTATCTATTTCAAGAAGAAAACCGACCGGGAGACGGGCCTTTCCCGCCGGGACACCGGCCGGTATGACGGCAGCAGCCTGAAGATTATAGGCCGGGTGTTCAAGGTCAGCATTCCCATTACCTTAGGCTCGGTGTTCATCAGCCTGATGACCAATATCGACACGGCCATCGTCAACAACCGGCTTGTCTCCGGCGCCGGCTTTCCGAAGGAAGAAGCCGAGGCCCTGTACGGCATTTACGCCAAGGGGCTTTCCCTGCTCAACCTGTCCTCGGCGCTCATCGTCCCCGTCACGGTCAGCATTATTCCGGCGATAGCCGCGGCCATCGCCAACGACCGCCGCCGGGAGGCGGCCCTGATCACGGAGTCGTCCCTCAGGCTCACCAACATCCTGGCCATGCCCGCCGGCGTCGGCCTGACGGTGTTGTCCTATCCGATCTACACGGTGCTTCTGGGTGTAAGCGAGCTGGGTCCCAGGCTGCTGTCCGTCTTTGGCATCGCCTCGTATTTTGTCTGCCTGCAGCTGATTACCACGGCGATCCTGCAGGCCAACAGCCTGGAGCGGGTGCCGATTATGTCGTATCTGGCCGGCGGCCTGGTCCAGATCGTCATCGATTACTATCTCGTGGGACTGCGGGAGGTCAACATCCTCGGCTCGCCCGTGGGGACCCTCAGCTGTTATTTCACAATCACGCTCATCAACTTTATCTTTATAGTGTCAAAGGTGAAAAACCGGCCGAACTTCGGCAGGGTGTTTTTCAAGCCCGCGCTGTGTACGGCGATCATGGGGGTCGCCGCCTGGGCCGTCTACGGGCTTTTGTACAGGCTCGGCGCGCCGTCCCTCGGCACCGGCCGTCTCGCCCTTGCGGCCTATATGTTTCCGGCCATCATCGTGGCGATCATAGTTTACGCAATACTGGTTATCGCAACCAAAACCGTCACAAAAGAGGACATGAGGCACGTTCCGAGAGGCGAAAAGCTGTCCAAAATGCTAAAAATCAAGTAAAATCAATGTTTTTTTCAAAAAAACGCGAAAATAGCTTGCGGAACGGGAGAAAGTATGGTAAATTTTGAAAACAAAGAGCATTATGACGTCAATGACCTGAGGAGGATCATTTCCATACTGCGGGGGCCGGGCGGCTGCCCGTGGGACGCCGAGCAGACCCACGAGTCCATCCGCCGCAATTTCCTTGAAGAGGCGTATGAGGCGGTGGAGGCCATCGACGAGCAGGATCCCCGGCATCTATGCGAAGAGCTGGGCGATGTGCTCATGCAGGTGATGTTCCATGCCGATATCGAGGCCGCCGCGGGCCGGTTTGATTTGGACGACGTGGCCGACATGACCGTCAGAAAGCTCATATCCCGGCACCCCCACGTCTTCGGCGATTTGACCGTCACGGGCAGCGACGAGGTCATCGAGAACTGGGAAGTGCTCAAACGCCGTGAAAAGCGGCACGAGACGGTAGCCGATTCCCTCGACGCGGTGGCCAGGAGCCTTCCGGGGCTCTGGCGCGCGGAGAAAATACAGAAGAAAGCGGCGAAGGTTGGTTTTGACTGGCCGGACGCGGACGGCGCGATGGACAAGCTCCGGGAGGAGCTCTCCGAGCTGGCGGAGGCGGTCAAGGCCGGGCGCCACGTGGAGGAGGAGCTGGGCGACCTGCTGTTTTCGGCGGTCAACGCGGCGCGGCTTCTGGATATTGATCCGGAGACGGCGCTGGGGAAGGCCAGCGACAAGTTTGCCGCCAGGTTCCGGCGCATGGAGGAGAAAGCGACGGCCCAGGGCAAAAAGCTCGCCGACATGACGCTTTCGGAAATGGACGAGCTGTACAACCAGGCCAAAAAGGAATTAGAGAATAAATACGACCGTTAGTCTCGTATTTTTCTTTAAAATAAAACAGCATAATAATTTAGGAGGACGGTACGAATGAACAAAGCAGATCTTATCTCCAAAATCGCAGTTAATTCTGGTCTTTCAAAAAAGGACAGCGAAAAGGCCCTTGCAGCGGCAATTGATGCGATCACGGAATCCCTTAAAAAAGGCGAGAAGGTTCAGCTTGTCGGCTTCGGCATTTTCGATGTGAAGGAGCGGGCAGCCCGGACAGGCCGCAACCCGAAGACAAAGGAAGCCATCAAGATTCCCGCTTCGAGAACGCCGCAGTTCAAGGCCGGCAAAGCTCTGAAAGACGCAGTGGCGAAATAAAACGGCTGATTTGCCCGTCCGGATTCTTGCCGGAGGCAAAATGTGTCCAAGCATGATATAATAACGGCGCGGAGAATTTCGTGCCGTTATTTTTATACCGCTGCGCAAAGCGCGGCATATGGAAAGCGGGGACAGGGAAACATGAGGCTTGACAAATATCTTAAGGTATCGCGGCTTATCAAGCGGCGGACGGTGGCCAACGAGGCGTGCGACAGCGACCACGTTTCGGTCAACGGCCGGCCGGCCAAGGCGTCGTACGACGTCAAGATCGGCGATATCATCGAAATCCGTTTCGGCCAGCGCACGCTGAAGGTGGAGGTTACCGCCATCAACGAGCATGCCGGCAAGGCGGAAGCCGGCGCCATGTACCGCGAGATTGTCTAAAAAATCAAAGGGGCTTCTGAAATACGAATGACAGGAAGAATAAAATCGGCCGTCCAGAGCGCAATCGCGCTTGTCAGGGGGCCGAAGGGCGAATCGCTCCGGTATGTTTTTATCGGCGGCTGCACGACGCTGGTCGACTATGTGACCTATCACCTGCTGGTGCGCGGCCTGGGCATGGGCGTGACGGCGGGCAATGTGATCAGTACGGTGCTGGCCATCGTATTCGCCTACGTTACAAACAAAACCGTTGTATTTCGGAGCCGGACGGCGACGGCGGCCGGGACGGCCGCGGAGCTTCTGAGATTTGTGACCGCGCGGCTTCTGACAATGGCGCTGGAGATCGGCGGCGTGTATCTGTTTGTGAACATTCTTGGCCAGGACGACCGCCTGGGCAAAATGGAAGCGATTGTCCTGGTGGTCATCGCCAACTACTTTTTGAGCAAATTTCTGGTCTTTAAGCAAAATCGCCGGACCGGCGGCTGAAACCGGCGGGTAGGCTTTCAAGCCCGTGGGTTTAACAAATTGTTCACCATTGCCGTTATCGGCGTATTTATGATGAAGATGACCGGTACCGTCCGTATACCAGAGGAAGGGGTGGAGAATGATATGGCGAAAAAAGCGCTTGTTATTGAGGATGATATCAACATCGCCGAGCTATTGCGGCTTTATCTTGAAAAGGACGGGTTTGACGTCCATATCGCCGACAACGGCGGCAAGGGCATCGCGGACTTTGAGCGCCTGGCCCCGGATCTTGTCGTACTGGACATTATGTTGCCCGTTCTGGACGGATGGGCGGTGTGCCGCGAGATCCGCAGCCAGTCAAAGGTGCCGATCATCATGCTGACGGCCAAGGGCGAAACCTTTGACAAGGTGACGGGGCTGGAGATGGGCGCCGACGACTACATCGTCAAGCCCTTTGAGGTCAAGGAGTTTTTGGCCCGCGTGCATGCCGTCATGCGCCGGACCGACCCGGAAAACGGCAGCGAGCCGAGGAAGCTGGTGTTTGACAAGCTGGTGATCAACATGGACTCCTTTGAGCTGCTGGTGGACGGCAAGAAGGTGGATATTCCGCCGAAGGAGATGGAGCTTTTATATCATCTGGCCGCCACGCCCAACAGGGTGTACACCCGCAACCAGCTGCTGGACGAAGTGTGGGGCTTTGATTACTTCGGCGATTCACGCACGGTGGACGTCCATATCAAGCGGCTCCGGGAAAAGCTGGAGAACGTCAGCGACAAGTGGTCGCTGAAAACCGTCTGGGGCGTCGGTTACAAGTTTGAGCTGAACGCCACATGAAACGAAGCATCTTTCTGCGGCATTTCCTGATGACAGCCGGGACCGTTTTCTTGAGCTTTGTCATTCTCGGCGTCATGTTTTTTTTCTGGAGCTACAACCTGATCATGCAGGACAAGGTGGACTCCATGAAGTCCGTTGGCGACGAGGTGGCCAGGACCATCTCCCTGTACAGCCTCGCCGCCGATCTGGACGGCCTTGAAATGCGGTTGTTTTTAACCAGCTTCAGCAGCATATCGGGCTTTGACCTTTTGCTGACGGATCAAAACGGCAGCGTGATCTCCTGCTCCGACGCGGGCATCACCTGCGTGCATATGGGAAAGCGGGTGCCCCCGGACCTGCTGTATGAAATCAGGTCCCGCCCCGCCTATATCCGGCTGACCGATATGGACGGGGTATACGACAGCACGCGGTACGTTTTCGGCGTTGTGGTGCCGCCCCCCACCTCGCCGGGTTATATCGGCTTTTTATTCGTCTCCAGCGAATCGGAGGAGATGTCGCAGTTCTGGCGGCAGTTTGCCGGTGTGTTTATGATCATCGCCGTCGCCGTCTTGTTCTTGATTTTCGTCATGACGTATTTTACGACCAAGAAGCAGACCGTGCCGCTCAACGAGATGGCCGGCGCGGCCCGGCGTTTTGCCAGGGGCGATTTTTCAACCCGCGTTGAAAATGACGGCCGGCGGGATGAAATCGGGCAGCTGATGGACGCCTTCAACTCCATGGCCGACTCCCTGGAGCGGTCGGAAAACCTGCGCCGGGACTTTATTGCCAACATCTCCCACGAGCTGAAGACGCCCATGACCGTGATATCGGGGTTCTCCGACGGCATCCTGGACGGCACGATCCCGGCGGAGCAGCAGCGAAAGTATCTGGAGGTCATCTCCTCGGAGACAAAACGAATGTCCCGGCTTGTGCGGAACATGCTGGACATGTCCCGCCTCCAGTCGGAAAAGCGGGAAGAAATCCTGCTGGGCAGCTTTGACATCTCCGAGGTCATCCGGGTGACCCTGTTGAGCTTCGACGGACGAATCGAGGCCAAAGGCCTGAACGTGGCGGCCGAGCTGCCCGAGGAGGCGATCATGACCCGCGGCGACAAGGACGCCATCACCCAGGTTGTGTACAACCTCATCGACAACGCCGTCAAGTTCGCCGACGAGGGCGGCGCCATCCGCCTGAGCCTGTGGAAGCAGGGCCAGCGCGCCTATGTCTCCGTGGAAAACACGGGGGCGACCATCCCGTCATCGGAAATGCCCCTGATTTTTGAGCGTTTTCATAAAGTGGACCGCTCCCGCAGCGAAAACAGGGAGGGCGTGGGCTTAGGCCTGTACATCGTCAAAACGATTTTAGACAACCACAATGAGGACATTTATGTGACCAGCGGCAAGGGCGTGACGCGGTTTACCTTTACCCTCCGCCTGGCCGGGCACTGACGCCGGGAGACGCCAAGCACGTATTTACAATTTGTTAAAAAACTATTCACATTTAGGAAGAAATTCCGGGCTATCATAGTGGTACTGGAACGTATTGCAACCAGACGGTGTCTCTTCGCGACACACACCGGATACCTCGCACCGTACCTTCCTCCCCGGTTGTAATAACGTTACAGCGTTTCCCGAAAACTCCCTCTCTTTTCGAAAAACCCCCGACGCCGGTCGGGGGTTTTTCGATGGCCGTTTTACCGGCGCACTTTTATTAAAATATCTTTGTGAACCCGTAAGTAATGCCCAGGACGAGAAATCCGGCGATCACCACGCCCGCGCCGATGGACGCCAGCGCAGGCTTTAACCGGAAGCCCAGGATTGCCGCAATCAGCGCGCCCGTCCAGGCCCCCGTGCCGGGCAGCGGGATGCCCACGAAAATCATCAGTCCGATGAGCTCGCCTTTATACAGGCTGCTGCTTTTTGATACCGCCCGCTGCTCTAGCCGCTGGGCGATTCTGCCCAGGCGGGGGCTCTTGGCCTGCATCCAGGCGAAGATGCGGCGGATGAAGAGAATGATAAACGGAATGGGTACCATGTTGCCGACAACGCTGATGATCGCGCTGGCAACGGGGCTGAGACCCATGGCCGTGCCGATGGGGATGGCGCCGCGCAGCTCCACAACGGGCAGCATCGACACGAAAAAGGTGATGATCACTTTGCCGATTTCTGAGGATTGCAGCAATTCCACGATGTTCAACTTACAAAACTCCCAACGTTTTTAACCTTCGCCCCTGAGCTTGATGATCCGGTCGCGCAGGACGGCGGCGTATTCGAATTCCAGCATCTTGGCGGCGGCGGCCATCTCCTTTTCCAGTTTGGCAATCGCCTCCTCGCGCTCGCGCCGCGTCATCTTGACATCGCCCTCGCGCTTTGCGGAGACCTCCGTCTCGTCCTTGGAAATCTCCAAGAGGTCCCGCACGCTTTTGACGATGGTTTTCGGCGTGATGCCGTGGGCCTTGTTGAAGGCGATCTGCTTTGCCCGGCGGCGCTCCGTCTCGTCGATGGCTGCGCGCATGGAGCGGGTAATGGTGTCCGCGTACATGATGACGGTGCCCTCGGCGTTGCGGGCGGCCCGGCCGATGGTCTGAATCAGCGAGGTCTCGCTGCGCAAAAAGCCCTCCTTGTCCGCGTCCAGGATGGCCACCAGCGACACCTCGGGCAGGTCCAGCCCCTCCCGCAGGAGGTTGATGCCCACGATGACGTCAAACTCGCCCAGGCGCAGGTCCCGGATAATCTCCATGCGCTCGATGGTGGAAATGTCGTGGTGCATGTACCGGACCCGGATGCCGGCGTTGGTGAGATAGCTGGTCAGGTCCTCCGCCATTTTTTTGGTCAGGGTTGTCACCAGCGTCCGCTCGCCCTTGGCGGCGCGGGCATTGATTTCGCCGATCAGGTCGTCGATCTGGCCCTCCACGGGCCGGACGGTGATCACGGGGTCCACAAGCCCCGTCGGCCGGATGATCTGCTCCACCACCTGGGAGGAGCGGGATTTTTCGTACTCGCCCGGCGTCGCCGACACGTAGATCACCTGGTTGATGCGCTCGGTAAACTCCGAAAACTTTAAAGGCCGGTTGTCAAAGGCCGACGGCAGCCGGAAGCCGTATTCCACCAGGCTCTCCTTGCGGGCCCGGTCGCCGTTGTACATGGCCCGCACCTGGGGCAGCGTGACGTGGCTCTCGTCGATAAACATCAGGTAGTCTTTCGGGAAGTAGTCCAAAAGCGTCATGGGGGCCGAGCCCGGGGGACGGCCGGAGATGATGCGGGAATAGTTTTCAATGCCGGTGCAGTAGCCCAGCTCCCGCATCATTTCAATGTCGTACATGGTGCGCTGGTGGATGCGCTGGGCCTCGATCAGCTTGTTTTGACTTTCAAAGTACTCGACGCGCTGCTTCATCTCTTCCTGGATTTCCTTGATGGCCCGCTCCATTTTTTCTTCCGTCGTCACATAGTGGGACGCGGGATAGATGGCCACATGGGACAGGCTCCGCAGCGGCGTGCCGGTGACCACGCTGATTTCGCTGATGCGCTCGATCTCGTCGCCGAAAAATTCCACGCGGATGGCGTTGTCGCGGGCGTAGGCCGGATAAATTTCCACGGTGTCGCCCCGGACCCGGAAAGCGTTGCGCTCAAAGGTGATGTCGTTGCGCCCGTACCGGATCTCCACGAGTTTTTTTAAGAGCGCGTCCCGGTCTCGGGTCTGGCCCACCCGCAGGGAGATGACCATGTTGGCGTAATCGATGGGGTCGCCCAGGCCGTAGATGCAGCTGACGGAGGAGACGACGATAACGTCACGCCGCTCGAACAGCGACGAGGTGGCCGAGTGCCGCAGCCGCTCGATTTCATCGTTGATGGAGCTGTCCTTTTCTATATACGTGTCCGTGTGGGGGATATATGCCTCCGGCTGGTAATAGTCGTAGTAGGAGACGAAAAACTCCACGGCGTTTTCAGGGAAAAACTCCTTGAACTCGCTGCACAGCTGGGCGGCCAGCGTTTTGTTGTGGGCAAGTACCAGCGTCGGGCGCTGGAGCTTTTCGATGATCTTCGCCATCGTGTACGTCTTGCCCGAGCCGGTGACGCCCAGGAGCGTCTGCTCCTGAAAGCCCAGCTCGACGCCGCGGGCCAGCGCTTCTATCGCCTCCGGCTGGTCGCCGGAGGGCTGAAAATCACTGATAACCTTAAATTCGGGCATGGTTGAACCTCGTACTGCATCTGAATTTGATTGATGATAGTCGATATCGCCGCCCCGGCGGATTCCCGCCTGGGGGGGGCGGCCCGTTAGGCCAAAAGCCGCCGCAAGTCCCCGTAAACACCCGGGCTTGCCACGAGGAGATTTTCACACCGCAGCCCGTCGGAGGAAATGACGCTGGGCGCGCCGGTGAAGTTCCCTGTGGCGGCGCCGGCTTCTTCGGCGATCAGCAGCCCCGCGGCCACGTCCCAGACGCTCAGGGACGCCTCAAAATACCCCTGCAGCCGCCCGCAGGCGACCCAGCAGATATCCAGCGCCGCGGAGCCCAGCCGGCGGATGTCCCGGACGTGGGGCAAAACCCGCCCCAGCCGGGCGGTAAGCTCCGGCACGCTGTCCCGGACGTAGGGGAAGCCGGTGGCCACAAGGCACTGGTTTAGCGCGGCGACATTTTTAACCCGAATCTGCCGCCCGTTCAAAAAGGCCCCGGAATTTTCGGCGGCGTAAAACAGCTCGTCGAGAAACGGGTTGTACACGACGCCGACCCGGGTTTTGCATTTGTCGGCATAGGCGATGGAAACGGCGGACATGAAGTGGCCGTTAAAGTAATTAACCGTGCCGTCGATGGGGTCGACGATCCAAATGGGGTCTTCAAAGGTATGGGGCGCGTGGATGCTGTCCTCCTCGGACAGGATATCGTGGCCCGGGAACAGGCGTGTGATCTCGGCGCGGATGATGTGGTGGGCGGCAAGGTCCGCGTTTGTCACCAGCTCCACGCCGTCCTTTAACGATTCGGTCAGCGCGTTGTTATCGCGCATTTCCTTAATTTTGCCGCCGGCCAGTTTGGCGATCCGGACGGCTTCTTTCAGCAGCTTGTCCATGGTTACTCCTGCTATGTGTTCTCACCCGCTGACGCGAAAAAGCCCGTGTCGGCCAGGGAGACGAAATCGTCGTCGGCGACGATGATATGGTCGAATAAGGTGATATCCACCGCCGCCAGAGCCGCCGCGACGCGCCGGGTGGTGTCCATATCCTCCCGGGAGGGCAGGGCGATGCCGCTGGTGTGGTTGTGGGCGAGGATGACGCTGGTGGAATTGTACGACAGCGCGGTTTCAACGATCTTGCGGATGCTGACGCCCGCGGCGTTGACGCTGCCCCGGAACAGGAGCTTGCAGTTTAGCACCTTGCATTTGGCGTCCAGGCAGACCATGTAGACCACCTCGTCCCGCTCGGCGTAAAAGCGCGGCACAAGGTAGTCCCCGGCTTTTTTGGAGGAGTCGAGGATATCCTCAAAGCTGCTGCGGGACATCATGTAGCGCCGGGCCACCTGAGGCAGCAGCTTGATAAAGACAGCGGTGTTTTCACCGACGCCCGGGGTGCTCTTAAGCTCGTCCACCGGCGCGTCAAAGACCGCCGACAGGGAGCCGAACTTCTCCACCAGCCGGTGCGCCAGCGGATTGACGTCCCGCCGCGGCAGCGCATAAAACAGCAAAAGCTCCAGAACGTTGTGGTCGTCAAAGCTCTCCAGACCGTGTTCCAGAAACCGGTTTTTCATGCGCTCCCTGTGACCGTCGTGGATGTTCATTTCTGCCGCCCCGGCGCACCGTATTCTAACAGGTACGCTTCCATTTTCCCGCGGTGCGGCTCGTCCGGTGGGAGCGCGTCGATGATGTCTCGGACGGTGATGATGGGATAGACCCGGATACCCAGGGACTCCCGCAGCTCGTCCAGGGCCGACAGATCGCCCGTGCCGCGCTCCATCCGGTCCACGGAGACGTACAGGGCCCCGATGGTGACATCCGCAATCCGGGACAGGAGCGCGATGCTCTCCCGCACCGCCGTGCCCGCGGTGACCACGTCCTCGACGACGGCGAGCCGGTCGCCGTTTTTCGGCTGATACCCGACGAGGGCGCCGCCCTCGCCGTGGTCCTTTGCTTCCTTTCTGTTAAAGCAGTAGGGCACGTCCCGGCCGTACTTTCTGTACAGGGACGACGCGGCGGCCACAGCCAGGGGAATGCCCTTGTAGGCCGGACCGTACAGGGCGTCAAAGCGCTCGCCGCTCTTGACGATGCAGTCGGCGTAGAAATCGCCCAGCCGGAAAATCTGCGCCCCGGTTTTGTAATTGCCGGAATTGATAAAATACGGCGTTTTGCGCCCGCTTTTCGTCGTAAAGTCGCCGAACGTCAGAACGCCGGCGCCCAGCATAAATTCGATAAATTCTTGATTTTCCGGCATAATCTCCCTCCCCGGGCGGGCAGTGCGCCCGCCGCCGTTAAACAGCCGCGGACGCGCGCCGCCGCGGCTTTTGGAAAACTACTGGTAGTATAGCATCCGGACCGCCGCCGTTCAAGGTTTTTGGCAAAAACAAATCGCCGGCTGTTGTTGAATTATGGCGTCTGTGGCCTTATAATAGACTTTATCGCGCGTTGCCGGCGTTTGCCGCAATCTGGAAGGCAACGGGCCTGGAGGTTGACGGCAAGCCCGGACAAAAGGTGGAACTATGAGTTATAAAATCGGCATTGATATCGGCAGCACAACCGTTAAAACCGTCGTGCTGGACGCGGAGGGCGGCCTGGTTTTCAGAGCCTACGAGCGCCATTATTCAAAGGTGCGCGAAAAGGCCGCCGAGCAGCTGCGTTCGGCAGCGGATATATTGGCCGGACATCAGGTGGAGACGGCGATCACCGGCTCTGCGGGCCTGGGCGTGGCCAAGGCGTCCGGCATCCATTTTGTCCAGGAGGTTTACGCCACCGCGTCGGCCGTACAGAAATTCATCCCCGACGCCGACGCGGTCATCGAGCTGGGCGGCGAGGACGCCAAGATCATTTTCTTCACAGGCGGCCTGGAGGAGCGGATGAACGGCTCCTGCGCCGGCGGCACGGGCGCCTTTATCGACCAGATGGCCACGCTTCTAAATGTCAGCATTACGGAGCTGGACGACTTATCCCTCCGGCACGAAAAGATATACCCCATCGCCTCCCGCTGCGGCGTTTTCGCCAAATCCGACATCCAGCCGATTCTCAATCAGGGCGGCCGGCGGGAGGATATCGCCGCGTCCATATTCCAGGCCGTTGTGGACCAGACGGTGGCCGGGTTAACCCAGGGCCGCGAGCTGACGGGCAAGATCGTTTTTCTGGGCGGGCCGCTGACTTTTCTCATGGGGCTCCGGCAGCGCTTTATCGAAACCTTGGCGCTGGACGAGGCCCACGCCGTCTTCCCGGAAAATGCCGACACTTTCGCCGCGCTGGGCGCGGCGCTCATCGCGGATACCGGCAAGGCCATGGCCTTTGAGGAGATGCTGCGGCTGTTGGAAAACGCCGTGGACGCCTCCCACCTCACCGACGTGATGGAGCCGCTATTCAAGTCTCAGGAGGAATACGACGCCTTCGCCGCGCGCCACGGGAAAGCCACGCCCGTGACGGTGGATGCCGACAGCTACGCCGGCGACGGCTATCTGGGCATCGACGCCGGTAGCACCACCACAAAGCTTGTGCTGATAACGCCGGAGGGCGGCATTCTGTACAGCTTTTACGCCTCCAGCCAGGGGGACCCGGTGTCCATCGTCAAAAAGCAGCTGCAGGAAATCTACGACCGTTTCGGCAGCCGGGTGACGATCCGGTCCGGCGCCGTCACCGGCTACGGCGAGGACCTTATAAAAAACGCCTTCGGCGTCGATATGGGGCTGGTGGAGACCATGGCCCATTTCCGGGCGGCGCGGCACTTTAACCCGGACGTGGACTTTATCATCGATATCGGCGGGCAGGACGTCAAGTGCTTTAAAATCCGCGGCGGCGCCATCGACAGCATCCTGCTCAACGAGGCCTGCTCCTCCGGCTGCGGCAGCTTTATCGAGACCTTCGCCAAGGCGCTGGGCTACGAGATTGCGGAATTTGCAAGGCTCGGCCTCTTCGACCCGTCGCCGGTCAACCTGGGCTCCCGGTGCACCGTTTTCATGAACTCCAGCGTCAAGCAGGCCCAGAAGGAGGGGGCGTCCGTCTCGGCCATTTCGGCGGGTCTGTCCATCTCCATTGTGAAAAACGCCGTCTATAAGGTCATCCGGGCCGCCAGCGCCGATGACCTGGGCCAAAACATCGTCGTCCAGGGCGGCACGTTCTATAACGATGCGGTTCTCCGGGGCTTTGAGCGGGAGATCGGCCGCGAGGTGACGCGGCCCGCCATCGCCGGCCTCATGGGCGCTTACGGCGCGGCCTTGTCGGCCCTGGACGCCTATCAGTCAAACCCGCGGCCGTCGACCCTTCTGGACAGGGCGGCTTTAAACCGGTTTACCCATACGGCAAAGCCGGTGACCTGCCAGGGCTGCACAAACCGCTGCAGCATGACGGTCAACACCTTTGACGGCGGGCGCCGCTTTATCTCCGGCAACCGCTGCTCTAAGCCGCTGGGGCTGGAAAAGTCGTCGGAGCCGAATCTGATGAAGTATAAATACAACCGGCTGCGGGCCATGTGCGGCGTCGGCAAGGGGGACGGGTCCCGGGGGAAAATCGGCATCCCCTTCGGCCTGAACATGTACGAGAACCTGCCCTTCTGGTTCGAGTTCTTCACGGCGCTCAATTTTGAGGTGGTGCTGTCGCCGGAATCCTCCCGCAAGGTGTACATCAAGGGCCAGCGCACCATCCCGTCGGACACGGTCTGCTATCCGGCCAAGCTGATGCACGGCCATATCGAGTATCTTTTGGATATGGGCGTGACCCATATCTTTTACCCCTGCATGCCCTATAACTTTGACGAGGGCAAGTCGGACAACAACTACAACTGCCCGGTGGTGGCCTATTACCCCGAGCTGCTGGCCGCCAACGTGCCGGGGCTGAAAAACGCCGATTTCATGATCCCCTATTTCGGCCTGCATAAAAAGAGGGGCTTTATCGAGAGAGCCTCGGCCTATTTTCTGGAGCGTTTCAATATACCGAAAAACGAGACGAAAAAAGCCGCCAAACGGGCTTATGACGCATACGCGCAGTACCGCCGGGACGTCGTCGCCGAGGGTGAAAAATACATCCGCCAGGCGCGGGAGAAGGGCAAAAAAATCATCGTGGTGGCCGGCAGACCATATCATATCGACCCGGAGATCAACCACGGCATTGACGAGCTGATCACCTCCTTCGGCCTTGTGCTGATCACGGAGGACGCCGTCTCCCACATTCTCGGCAAGGAGCCCCGCCGGGTTCTCAACCAGTGGACGTATCAGGCCCGCATGTACAACGCCGCCCGCTATGTGACGACGCAGCCCGATATGCAACTGGTGCAGCTTGTCTCCTTCGGCTGCGGCACGGACGCCATCACCACCGACGAGATGCGGAGCATTCTGGAGTCCGGCGGCAAGCTGTACACTCAGATCAAAATTGACGATATCAGCAATCTCGGCGCCGTCCGGATCCGCATCCGGAGCCTGATTGCCGCCATGGAATCCCGGGAGAAGGCAACGGCTTAAAGAAAGCTTGGAGAATATTATGGCAAAACTTGTATACGACGCAACGGGACGTCTTCTTTTCACCAAGGAGATGAAAAAAGAATACACCCTCTTAATGCCCCAGATGCTGCCGGTCACCTTTACGATGATGAAAAAGGTCTTCGAGCTGGACGGGTATAAGATTGACATGCTCACAACGACTCACCGGGGCATTGTGGACACGGGCCTCAAATACGTGCACAACGACACGTGCTATCCGGCGCTGTTGGTCATCGGCCAGCTGATTGACGCGGTCAACAGCGGCAAGTATGACAAGCACAAGGTGGGCCTGCTGATTACCCAGACGGGGGGCGGCTGCCGCGCGTCCAACTATATCCACCTGCTGCGCAAGGCCCTTGAAAAGGCGGGGCTTGAATATATCCCGGTCGTGTCGGTGAACCTGTCGGGCCTGGAGCGGAACCCCGGCTTTTCCATCACCCTGAAGACATTGCGCCGGCTGGCCTCCGCCATGATTTACGGCGATCTGCTGGTGTGGCTAAAAAACCAGTGCCTGCCCTACGAGGTGACAAAGGGCGAAACCGAAGCGCTTACCGCCCGGTGGACGGACCGGCTGGTCAGCCTTTTCGGCAGCGGCCGGGGCCTCGGCAAAAAGGAAATGAAAAAATACATGACCGAAATCGCCGCCGATTACGCGAGGATCGAACGGCAGGGGCCGCCCAAACCCCGGGTGGGCGTCGTGGGGGAGATCTACGTCAAATTCGCGCCCCTGGGCAACAACGGCCTGGAGGCCTTTCTCCTCAGCGAGGGCTGCGAGCCCGTGGTGCCGGGGCTCACGGACTTTATGATCTTTAAGATCAACAACCGGGTTGTGGACGTGGACCTCTACAAGGGCAAGAAAATCAAAAAGCTGCTGGCGGGCCTCCTCCAGCGGTACATAGAAAACCTCCAGGACATCATGATCGAGGCTGTTAAAACGCAGCCCGTCTTCCGGCCCATGGGCCGCTTCTCCGACCTGCAGCGGCTGATCAGGGGCTATCTGGGCTACGGCAACAAGATGGGCGAGGGCTGGCTCCTGACGGCGGAAATGCTGGAGCTCATTCACACGGGGACAAAGAACATCGTCTGCACCCAGCCCTTCGGCTGCCTGCCCAACCATGTGGTGGGCAAGGGCATGATCCGCCGGCTCAAGGAGGATTATCCGGATTCCAACATCGTCGCCATCGATTACGACCCGGGCGCCACAAAGGTCAATCAGGAAAACCGCATCAAGCTCATGATATCAAACGCCGGGCGGATGGGCGGCGCGCCGCCGTCCGGGGCGGAAAAGCAGC
>JAJUHI010000021.1 GCA_029267955.1 Sporobacter termitidis
CGTTGTGGCGACGATCGGTTTTTTTGCCTCTCTGATAAGTATAGGAAGAACTATTCATATACAAAGTGAAGGTCATAAGGTAGCTGAATTCCTGATTTCCTGCGTTTTTTATCCGGTCGTTATCGGTATCCTGCTTTCGGCGCTTGCGACGCTTCAATCAATATAAGGTGACATCAGGCGTAAGGACCACAGAGCGATCTCCACGCCATCATTTTAAAGTGGCATGAATAGGTGAAGGTCGATTCCGATTTAACGAAACGAAGCTGTATCAGGCGGCTCGTCGCATCGTCGACATAGACCAGCGCGGTACAGGCGGGCGCACGGTTCTCGAACCAGTATTGGTCGCAACCATCAATCTGGATCAGTTCGCCGCAGCAGGCCCGAAGATAACGTGACTGCTGAATTTTCGGCGCACGTTGTTTGCGGGGGATCCAGAGACCGGCTTTAACCATGAGTGAACGGACAGTCTCTTTGGACAGATGAACATCATGCAGTTCTGCGAGTTTCTCGCACGCCAGCGTAGACCCAAAGTCGGTATAGCGCTCGCGGATAATATTGAGCGCGTACTGTGCAAGGTCATCTGGCAGCTGGTTATTGCTGAGATTTCAACAACGGCGGTTAGCGATATCTGGCGAGCCTGATTCACGGCAGTGCAACAGAAGGCGTCGGTACTGGCGATCAGATATACTCAGGCGCTGTGTGGCCATCTGAGTGGTCAGACGCCGGTGGACAACGTCCTGAATGATTTTGAGTCGGTTAACTTCGTCCAAAGTGAAAACGTCCGCTGCATGAGCCGTTATCAGAATCCCTCGATGGTGAATTCACGTGTCACTTATCCAGCAGCAAGCCTTACAACTCAGCCACCATAATCCAAGTGCGCATAATGTATATTATGTTAAATTGTCGATTGGAGGAATATACACCACATATCGCATCCACTCTTCTGTATCGCTCCTCTTCACGTGACTCGGTAAAACGCGCCGTAAAACCCCGCCCAGATGGACGGGGTTTTACGGCCCACCTGATATTTGATACCGCCTGAACTACGCGCTAGAGAAGATTCTCTTCATCTAGAGAAATTACCTGAATGCCGGCATTACGATACGCCTGAACGTCATCAGGCAGCCGATCCACCACCACCGTGTCAATTCGATCTGCGGCGGTAAATTGGGCAAGCGAGGTGTTATTCAGCTTGCTGTAGTCGCAGACAATAATCACCTGACTGGCGTGCTCCACCATGCCGCGTTTCGTTTCTGCCAGCATGATATCGGCCACGCAGGCGCCGTGTTTTAGCGACAGCGAATTGGCGCCCATAAATGCTTTATCGACGTTCAGGGTATCAAGTATGGAACGTCCGTTGATCGCCACCACGCAGTGGTAGCCCTTCTTAACGATCCCACCCAGCAGAATGGTTTGAATAGAGGGGCTGGCCTCGAGCTCACGGGCGATTTGGTAATCATTGGTGACTACCGTAACGTTCTGTCGGTCGCGAATATTGCGCGCGATATGCAGAGTCGTGGTCCCGGTATCCAGCACAATAATGTCGCCATCCTCAACCAGCGCCGCCGCGCGCTGGCCGATCCGCTCTTTCGCGCTGAGGTTAACAATTTCGCGCGCGTCCGACGCCTGTTCAAAGCTCGCCCGCGTACGCAGAACGGCGCCGCCGTGGGTACGGGTCAGCAGCCCCTCCTCTTCCAGCTGGCGGAGATCGGCACGAATGGTGGCGCCAGATACATTAAAGACGTCGCACATCTCAGAAACAGCAACTTTGCGTTTTTCCCTGAGTATATTCAGCAACTTCTCCTGCCTTTCTTCTGCAAACATTCTGCCTCTCTCTTATTTACAGCACATTACACGCGACGCGGCGCTGGTTTAACGTTGCGTATCAGTCCGGTCCCACGCTGAGCGCATCCAGCCTGTCGTATAAGACGGCGGATTGCCGGTACAGCGTATCAAAAAGCTCGCTACAGGCATGGTAATAATCCCGCAGACGGGGATCTGGCGAAATCAGTTTGTCGAACTGCACCGTCTGGCGCACGCCGCTGGCGAAATCGGCGTACAACCCCGCGCCAACCCCGGCGATAATACCGCATCCGGTGACGCCATTCTCCTGATTGCGCGTAGATAATATCGGAAGATTGTACGCCGCGGCTTTGATTTCAAGCCACAGCGGGCTGCGCGCGCCGCCGCCGGAAGCGATCATTTGTTGCGGATATTGCCCGCACGCCTGCAGTTGACGAAGATTGCGCCATGACGCAAAGGCCACACCTTCCAGGACCGCGCGGAATAAATGACCGCGACGATGCTTGCGCTGCAGGCCGAAAAACTGCGCCCGCGAGTTCGTGTGTTCGGCCAGGCGTTCTCCTGTCAGATAAGGAAGAAAGAGCAGCCCGTCTGCGCCCGCCGGCACCGCGGCCGCTTCCTGCAAAAGCTGCGGATGTGTAATCTGGTTATCGGCCAGCGCCAGTCGCGCCCAGCGGACGGCATCCCCGCCAGCGTCGAGGATTGTAAATCCTCCCCAGGCCGCGTTGGCGAGATGAAGGTTATTGACCAGCGGGTGGTGCAACGGCCGCGGCGATACCACCGTCATCAGCGTCGACGTGCCGGTGGAATCGGACGCCATTCCCGGTTCATACACTCCCGAGCCCAGCAGCGAGGCCGCCATATCCGACGTACCGGCCACCACCGGGATACCTGCGGGCAGGCCCGTCAGGCCAGCCGCGCGCGGCGTCACCTGGCCGATTATGTCACTGGAAAGCTTCAGGTCCGGGAGCTGATCGGCCCGCAGACCAAACGTTTCGCAGGCTGGCGAAGACCAGGTGCAGGTTTCGCTGTCCATCAGGAAATAGCAGGATGCCTCGCTATAGTCGGTGGCCAGGGCGCCGGTCAGCATGAAATTAATATAGTCTTTCGGCATTAATACTTTGGCGAGCTGCGGCCAGCGCTCCGGATAATGTTCTCGCCACCAGGCTAATTTGAAAGCGGGCCATGCCGCCGCCGGCGGATTATTGACATGCGTCAGCCACTTCTCCCGACCTTCGCGTTCGCTAAAGGCATCCACCTGCGGCTGGCTGCGCTTATCATTCCACAGCAGCGCCCTGTCCTCCAACAGCTCGCCGCGATCGTCCAGCAGAACGGTGCCGTGCATTTGCCCGCAGGCGCCAATAACCGCAATCTGCGCAGCCGTTTCAGGATAGCGGTAAAGCACCTCGCGTATGCAGTCACAGGCGGCCTGCCACCATAAAGACGGGGCCTGTTCTGACCAACCCGCACGCGGCGTGGTTTGCTCATACTCTCTTTGCGCAAAGCCGATCATCGCGCCGTCAATGCGCAAAATAGCGGCGCGGGTGCTGCCAGTGCCAACATCAATCGTGAGTATTTTATCTTTCATCACTGACTCCGGTGACGTCTTAAAGCGGGCCATCAGGCCCGCGGTCTCTCAGTTTAATCGGCGTTCAGCTCGGGAAAACGTTCCGGATGCTGCTCCAGTTCAGCCAGCACCTTTGTTACTGCGCCATGGCTCATGCCAAAGCGGCGGACGCCAAGCTGGTAGAGCGCGCGCACCGTGGCCAGATCGCGAATGCCGCCGGCCCCTTTGATATAGATTCGGCCTTTAAGCTGGTCGGCAATGATGCTGACTTTTTCCACCGTGGCGCCGGTGGGCGCCCAGCCGGTAGAGGTTTTGACCCACTTCATTCCCACCTCTACGGCGATATCGCACACGCGGCGAATCTGCTCCTCATTGAGATAGTGCGTTTCGAGGATC
Source organism: Sporobacter termitidis (assembly GCA_029267955.1). Classification (GTDB taxonomy): domain Bacteria; phylum Bacillota; class Clostridia; order Oscillospirales; family Oscillospiraceae; genus Sporobacter; species Sporobacter termitidis_A. The sequence continues at coordinate 3,767 of JAJUHI010000021.1, forward strand.
ACTTTAGCGGGGACCGGGGCGGCGGCTTCCACCACGCGGCGCAAATCTTCCCGGACATAGTCATAATCACCGGATAACACTTTGCCGATATTCACCACCATATCCACTTCGCGGGCACCGTCGGCAATCAGCTGCCGTACCTCCTGAACCTTGGTGTCGGTGGCATGCCCGCCGCCGGGAAAGCCGACCGGCCCGCCAATCATCACCTCTCCCCTTCCCTGCTGCGGGAGCAGAGTGCTCAGAAAGCGCGTCCAGCATGGCAGCACATGGACGGAAATAATGTTGTAGCGAGCGGCCAGCTCGGCGCAGGCGCGAACGTCCGCTTCGGTACTGGTGGCCTGGACTGCGCTCAGGTCAACTAAACGTGCAAAACGACGGGTGGTTTCATTCATGGTCTCATCCTGCTCTTTGTTTTTAATTGCTTTCATTTAATGCTGTTATTCGGCTTAAATCCATTTAAAAACGCATCAAATGAAAATAACGTGATCAGATTAGCATTTTTTTATTTTCATTTGTTTTTAATTAGCAGGCAGAAAATGATTGATGCCCTTGCAGAGCAGGCATAAACGGTCATAAACGGGCGTAAAGACAATATTGCATTTATTTTTGTTTGTTTTTGTTTATGCATGAAAAACGGGTGAGATAGCGAAAACCGCGGGCGGAAGCACCGCCGAAATGTGCGCGTTATCACGCTGTCCGGCGGCGAAAAGCTCGCCTTCGCCGGACATTCCCGGGATCGCAACGCCCTGCGCAAGGGAAAGGTAATCTCATTATGTACTTCAGGAGAGCGCTATGTTGCCGCTGGAACGTCATCGTTTAATTGTTGAATTGCTGGGCCAACGCGGCGTAATGCGGGTGAATGAGATTGCGCAAGCGACTCGGGTCTCCAGGGAAACGATTCGCCGCGATCTAAGCGAGCTGGAGCGGAAAGGGATCTTAACGCGGAGCCACGGCGGCGCGCTGGCAGCGGAAAACCCGCTGCCGCCGCCCAGGTCGGCGGCGTCCGCCCTGCCGGTCGAAGACAGCCAGGGAAGCTTTCAGCAAAGAACGCTGCTGCACAGCGAAGGCAAAATGCGCGTGACCCGTAAAGCGCTGCAGTTTCTCCAGCCGGGAAAGACCATCGTCCTGGACGGCAGCAGCACCAGCTGGTTTTTGGCCCGGCAGATGCCGGAGATGGCGTTAACGGTTATTACGCCCTCCATCCGCATCTTACAAACCCTGATGAGCCGACGCTCGTTGCATCTCGTGGGGCTGGGGGGCGACTTCTCCCCGACCGAAGAGTCGTTCTTCGGGGAAACTGCCTCACGAACGCTGCGCGAGTATGCCATCGATACGCTCTTTTTCTCCTGCCAGGGTCTGGAGCGCGATAGCGGCTTATATGCGGGTACGGAAGCCCACGCTGCGCTGCTGAAACAGATGATGCTGGCGGCCCGTCAGACCGTGGCATTGGTCGACGGCAGCAAGCTGGGGCGAACAGGCGTCGCGCGCATCGGCGGACTGGGCGAGCTGGACTGTCTGGTGACCGAAAAGTTTGTCGATCCGCTGCTGGAAAAAGAGATGACCTGGCATAACGTCGGCCTACAAATCGCCTGAGTACGCCGTCATGACGTGACGGTTAATACGCGCAATGTCGACACGCTGCTTCCCGCGGCAGGGCCAGACTTTGCCTGAAATCAGCCACTACCGGAATAAATGAGGCCTTATGCGTTATTACCTTTCTCCCTCGCTCATGTGTATGGACATGATGAAGCTGACAGAACAGCTGCACTTTTTAAACGGCAAAGCCGACAGGCTGCATGTCGACATAATGGACGGCCACTATGTCAAAAATCTGGCGCTATCGGCCAGCTTTGTGGCGCAAATTCGTCCCTACACATCGCTTCCCATCGATGTCCACCTGATGGTCGAAGAGCCCGCTTCGTTTATCCCGTCGCTGATAGAAGCCGGCGCTGACGCTATTTCACTGCATCCGGAAACCATCTGCCGCGAAGCCTTCCGGCTCATCAATATGCTTCGCCAGGCGGGGAAAGAGGTGGGCGTGGTGCTCAATCCCGCCACGCCGGTTGAGAGCATCCAGCACTATCTGCATCTGCTCGATAAGGTGACGGTGATGACCGTCGATCCAGGCTATGCCGGTCAGCCTTTTATTCCCGAAATGCTCGCCAAAATCGCGCAGCTTCATCAGCTAAAAGAGAGCGGCAACCTCAGCTTCTTGCTGGAAGTCGACGGCTCATGCAATCGCAACACCTACCGCGAGCTGCTGGGAGCCGGGGCGCAGATATTGGTCATGGGCAGCAGCGGTTTATTCCGCCCGGATATGCCGCTTGAGCAGGCCTGGGAAAAAATGTCCCGCGATCTGTCCGCCGCGCTGCACTCCCCCGAGCTCGTATAAAGGAGCGAATGATGTCAGGAAAAGTCTGTGTTTTTGGTTCATTCAATTTCGACATGGTTGCCAGGGTGGAGCGCTTTCCGCTACCGGGCGAGTCGTTAGTGGCCTGCGGGAGTATGACCAGCGCCGGGGGGAAAGGGGCGAACCAGGCCACCGCCGCGCTAAAAGCGGGGGCCAATGTCCACTACATCGGCAAAATTGGCAATGATACCTTCGGCCATTTTGCCCGCCGTCATCTGAAAGGCGTGGGCTTTAATGCCGTGACGCTGCTGGTCGCCGAAGAGGTCCCCACCGGCAACGCACTGATTTATGTCGCCGGCAACGATGCCGAAAATATGATTGCCGTCGACCCCGGCGCGAATATGACGGTGACTGATGCTGAAATTGCCGGCTGCATTCCGGCTATCGGCTGTGCGGATGTGGTTCTGGTTCAGCTGGAGAACAATCTTTCCGCCATTGAACAGGTCGTTGACGCCGGCAGAGCGACTGGCGCTTTTGTGGTACTCAATCCCGCGCCCTGGCAGCCCGTTGAGCACGCCTTTTTAAGCAAAGTGGATCTGCTCACGCCGAACGCCACGGAGGCCGGGCTCATGACCGGGCGCCGGGTTGACTCTCTGGCGGCCGCGGCTGAGGCCGCCGATGCGCTGCATGCTCAGGGGGCGCGCAACGTCATTATCACCCTCGGCGCAAAGGGCGCCCTGCTGAGCGAACAGGGGGTGAAATCCCCTATTCCATGCTTTCCTTCTCATCCCCGCGATACCACCGGCGCGGGCGATGCCTTCAACGGCGCGCTGGCGGCGCGACTGGCCTGCGGCGAATCGCTGCAGGCCGCGGCCCGATTTGCGGCGGCCTATGCCGCCGTCAGCGTCGAAAAGCAGGGCGCATCATCGTTACCTGAGTATCAGGAGGCACGAGAACGGCTTTTACGTGCCGCCTCTGATTATGAAATGGCATAAACCCTACTGTATAAAAACCATTAAGAGGATAGCTCAATGAGTACGCTAATCACGGATAAGGTCGATAATGCGGCGGTCCACCATGAAAAACTGGACACCAGCGCCTATTTACCGCATACCCCCTGGCTGCAATTTTTACTGGTCTGTTGCCTGTTTGCGTTATGGGGGATGGCGGGCAACCTGAATGATATTTTGATCGCCCAGTTTAAAAAGGGCTTCGATTTAACGGATACCCAGACGGCGCTGGTGCAGTCGATTTTTTTCCTCGGCTACTTTTTTGTCGCCCTGCCTGCAGCGGCGCTGATAAAGCGTTATTCCTATAAAGCGGCGATTATCATCGGGCTGTGCCTGTACGCCCTTGGCTGCTTCCTGTTCGTGCCGGCCGCGCAGATCATGACCTACGGCGCGTTCCTCGCCTGCCTGGGGGTGATCGCCTGCGGACTCTCTTTTCTGGAAACGTCGGCAAACACTTACTCAAGCCTGCTGGGCCCGATTCAGTCCTCCACCCAGCGCATTAACTTTTCGCAGATCTTCAACTCGCTGGGCGTGATTTCCGGCGTGCTGATTGGCCAGGTGATGGTCTTTGGCGAAAACGATCCGAGCCATGAACAGCTGCTGGCGATGCCCGCCGCCGCCGCGGACGCTGCGCGCCATCAGATGGTCGGTCAGGTGGTCGGGCCGTACCTGATTATCGGCTCCGTACTGGTGCTGCTGGCGCTGGTGTTCGTGTTTATTAAATTCCCGTCGTGCAAGGGGACGCCCTCTCAACAGCCGCTCCCGACGGAAAGCATGGGACCTACGCTGAAACGCCTGTTTGCTATCCCGCGCTTTCGCCTCGGGATCCTGTCGCAGTTTTTGTACGTCGGCGCCCAGGTTGGCGTATGGAGCTTCACGATTCGCTTTGTACAACTCGTGCAGCAGGGCACCAGCGAGCATTCCGCCACTTACTGGTTGCTGGCTTCTCTGGTGATTTATGCCGTGGGTAAAACCGTGGCCACCTGGTTGATGAACCGCCTGAATCCGGCGATGCTGCTCGGCACCTTTGCCCTGGCCGCCACTGTTCTTTTATTGGTTGCCGTATTCAGCAGTTCAATGCTGGCGGTCTATGCGCTGATGCTGGTCAGCTTCTGTATGGCGCCATGCTGGCCGACGAACTTTGGTCTGGTCATCAAAGGGATGGGGAAAGATACCCAGACCGCAGGCTCGATCGTGGTGATGTCGATTATCGGCGGGGCCGTTATTCCGCTGGTGATGGGCATTATCTCGGATATGAACGGCGGCAATATGCAAATCGCCTTTATCGCGCCGCTGGTGTGCTTTGTGTATGTCGCTTTCTACGGTTTCTGGTGCGTGCGTAAGGGGGTATAACATGCGCGAACTGATCAACGCGATTGCTCATATTGGCTATCAGGTCAGCGACTTAACGCGTTCGCTTGCCTTCTATGAACCGCTGGGCTTTCAGCGCCAGCAGCGATTTAGCAAGCCATCGCCGCAGGGCACTATTGAAGTCGCGTTCCTGGAAATGGCGGGCGCCGTCCTCGAGCTGTATCAGCTTCCCGCAGGAACGCCCTTTGACGCGCCTCGCTGCGGAATCGATCATCTGGCGCTCAAGGTCAGCGATCTGGATGCGGTGCAGCAGCGACTGGCAGAGCTTGGCTATCCGCTCGATGAAGGGCCGACAGAAGAAGACAACGTGCGCTTCCTGCTTATTCGCGGCCCCGACGGAGAACGGCTCGAGTTCGATGCCTGTAAACGCTAAGCGGCAGGGTTGACCCCCTTCACTCTTTTAGGCCCGGTTAACACGGGCCTAAAGATGGCCTCCTCTGGCTGCATCACATCCTCTTTGATTCCAGGTTATCTCTCCCCCACCGGGCCGTTCCTGCCCATTGTGCAATGTTACAAAATTGCTTCTGTTTTGTTGATTTTCTATTGTGAGCCATTCGGCAATTTCCTCTCCTGAATTTCCCCAGACTACTCCCACTCAATACGCGATATCAGGAGAGACACATGAAGAGCACCTCCGCCGACTTCCAGAATCTGTACCAGGCCCTGAGCCACAGCGCCGCCCGTAGCCCGGATGCCCTGGCGCTGGCGTTTGAGGATCGGCGCTATCTGTACCGCGATTTTCACCTGCGGGTACAGCAAGCGATGGCGCAGCTTGACCAGGTCTGGTCGCTGCGCAAAGGCGACCGAATCCTGCTGGCCTGGGGGAATCACCCCGCTTTTTGCGAAATCCTTTTTGCCGCGCTGGGTCTGGGCATCGAAGTGGTGCCTTTCAGCACCAAGCTTAAGCAGGCCGAAAGCGAAGAGCTGGTAGGCCATATCGCTCCCCGGGTTGTTCTGTTCGATGCGACCGTGCAGGACTGGCTGAAACACACCCCGGACGCGCGTGCGGTTTCACTTAGCGAATGGCATGCGCTCAGCCTTCCCGAACCGCTGACCCACCAGCCGGTCCCGGTTAACCGCGACGATACGGCGGTCATGATGTTCACCTCCGGCACCACCGGAGAACCGAAAGGGGCGATTATCACGCACAATAACCTGCTCTGCGCGATTGACGCCTATACGCAAAAACTGAATCTCACCGCCGCGGATAGCACCATTCTGGCGGTACCTATCTATCACATCACCGGCCTGTCGGCGCTGCTGGCGCTGTTTATTAGCCTCGGCGCGAGCATCTGGCTTCAGCACCGGTTCAACGCCCCGCAGGTGATCAACACCCTGCGCGAGAAGAACATTACCTTTCTGCACGGCTCGCCAACCATTTTTATCCTGCTGTGCCAGGCCGCGCGCGAGCAGAGCGCCAGCCATCCGGGCGATTTTCCCGCGCTACGCACGATTGCCTGCGGCGCGGGCCACCTGAGCGACGGACTGATCAACGAGTTAAAAACCCTGTTTCCGCATACGGCGATTCAGCCGATCTACGGTCTCACCGAAACGACCTCGCCCGCGACGATTTTTCCGGGCGACGTCTGGGGCAGCGATAAATGCGGCAGTTCGGGCCAGGCGATCCCCGGCCTCGCCATTACGATCCGCAACGATCGCCAGCAGCCCCTCCCCGCCGGGCAAATCGGGCATATCTGGCTAAAAGGCGATGTGGTGATCCGCGAGTACTGGCAGCACAGCGAACGACGCCCGAGCTGCGATGCGCAGGGCTGGTTTTGTACCGGCGATCTGGGCTATCTCGACGACGAAGGCTGGCTGTACATCAAAGACCGCAGCAAGGACATGATCAATCGCGGCGGAGAGAAGATCTACTCGCTGGAGCTGGAGAACATCCTCTCTACCTATCGGGGAGTGCGGGAAGTTGCCGTGATCCCGACCCCCAGCCCGGTCTATGGCGAAGAGCCGGTGGCGTTTATCGTGCCGGACGGCCATCACCACCTGACCAGCGAAGAGATCCTCGGCTGGCTAAAGGTCAAAATCGCCCGCTTTAAGCTGCCGGCGCGCATTATTTTCACCCGCGTTTTACCGCGTACCCATAACGGAAAAGTGAGCAAACAACAGCTCAAAACGCGCCTCGCGGAATCCATCATCACGCTATCAACGGAGGATAAAAAGTGAGCAGCAAATTTATCGACGCCCATCAAGCGGCGCAGTGGGTCGCCAGCGGCGACACCGTCTGCACCGTCGGGATGACGCTTATCGGCGCGGCGGAGTCCATTTTAAGCGCTATCGAAGCGCGCTTTCTGACCGCGGGCGAACCGCGCGACCTGACGCTGCTGCATGCCGCTGGGCAAAGCGATCGCCAGCGCGGCATCCAGCACTTCGCCCATCCGGGTATGGTGACGCGGCTTATCGGCTCGCACTGGGGCCTGGCGCCGCGCTGGATGGCGATGATCAACAACAACGAAGTGGAAGCCTGGTGCCTGCCGCAGGGGCAGATCGTCCATCTCTATAGCGCGATGGCCGCCGGGCTTACCGGGCGGCTTTCCCCCGTCGGGCTCGGTACCTTTGTCGATCCGCGCATGGAAGGCGGGCGGATGAACGCCCGCACCCGCGAACGGTCCGATCTGATCGAGCACGTGACGTTTCGCGGCGACGAATATCTGTTCTACCCGGCCATTCCGCTGGACGTGGTTATTGTGCGCGGCACCCATGCTGATGAAGAGGGCAACCTCACGACCGATGAAGAGGTGATGAAGCTGGAAGTTCTGCACGCGGTTCTCGCCGCCAGACGCTATGGGGCGAAGGTGCTGGCGCAGGTGAAATATCGCGTGGCGAAAGGCTCGCTGCATCCGAAAAGCATCACCGTTCCCGGCAACCTGATCGACGCCATTGTGGTGTGCGAAGAGCCGCAAGCGGATCATCGCCAGACCTCCAGCTGGGACTTCGATCCGGCGCTGTGCGGCGATATCCAGCTACCCGCCGCGCAGAACGCGCCGCTGCCGCTCGACCTGCGCAAGCTTATCGGACGAATTGCCTGCCGCTACCTGACGCCAGGCTGCGTCATCAATCTCGGCACCGGCATTCCCAATGATGTTATTGGCGCCATCATTCACGAAGAACGGCTCGGCGAGCAGGTCACCATCACCGTGGAATCAGGGATCTACGGCGGGCAGCAGGCGGGCGGCGTTGATTTCGGCATTGGTCGTAACCTGAGCGCGATGATAAGCCACCAGGATCAAATGCTTTATTACAACGGCGCGGGGGTCGATATCACCTTTATGGGCGCCGGCGAGATGGACCCGCACGGCCACGTCAACGCCACGCGGCTCGGCGCATCCTGCCCCGGCGCGGGCGGTTTTATCGATATCACCCAGAATGCCCGCCACGTCGTGTTCTGCTCCTCTTTTACCGCCAAAGGGCTGGAGATCGCCTGTGAACAAGGGGCGCTGCATATTCGCCGCGAAGGCGAGGTGCGTAAATTTGTCGCCGGGGTAAACCAGATTTCTTATAACGGCGAACTGGCCCGCGCCAAAGGACAAACCATGCATTACGTCACCGAACGGGCGGTTTTCGAACTGCGCCCGGAAGGACCGGTGCTGACGGAAATCGCTCCCGGCATCGATCTTGAGCGCGACATCCTCGCGCATATGGATTTTCATCCGGCGATCGCCGCGGATCTTCAGGTTATGGACAGCCGTTTGTTCGCCCCGCCGCCCTGCGGCCTCGCGGAACATCTGTCCCGGAATTCATCCTCTGACTCATAAGGAACTTTGCTATGAAACTTGCCAGTAAAACCGCCATTGTTACCGGCGCCGCGCGCGGTATCGGCTTTGGTATTGCCCAGGTGCTTGCGCGGGAAGGCGCGCGAGTGATTATCGCCGATCGCGATGCGCACGGCGAAGCTGCCGCCGCTTCTCTGCGCGAATCGGGCGCACAGGCGCTGTTTATCAGTTGCAATATCGCTGAAAAAACGCAGGTCGAAGCCCTGTTTTCCCAGGCCGAAGAGGCGTTTGGCCCGGTAGACATTCTGGTAAATAACGCCGGAATCAACCGCGACGCCATGCTGCACAAATTAACGGAAGCAGACTGGGACACGGTGATCGACGTTAACCTGAAAGGCGCTTTCCTCTGTATGCAGCAGGCCGCTATCCGCATGCGCGAGCGCGGTGCGGGCCGCATTATCAATATCGCTTCCGCCAGCTGGCTTGGCAACGTCGGGCAAACCAACTATTCGGCGTCCAAAGCCGGCGTGGTGGGAATGACCAAAACCGCCTGCCGCGAACTAGCGAAAAAAGGCGTCACGGTGAATGCCATCTGCCCGGGCTTTATCGATACCGATATGACGCGCGGCGTACCGGAAAACGTCTGGCAAATCATGATCAACAAGATCCCTGCGGGCTACGCCGGAGAGGCGAAAGACGTGGGCGAGTGCGTGGCGTTTCTGGCGTCCGACGGCGCGCGCTATATCAACGGTGAAGTGATTAACGTCGGCGGCGGCATGGTGCTGTAAGGAGAAAAATGATGACTCAGGCTAATGATATTGTGGTGGTCAGCGGCGTTCGTACCGCTATTGGCACGTTTAACGGCAGTCTTAAGCATACCCACCAGCATGACCTCGGGGCAGCGGTCATTCGCGAAGCGATCGCCCGCGCCGGGATTGCGCCACAGGATATCGACGAAACGATCGTCGGCAACGTCGGGCAAATCGCCGAAAGCGGTTTTATCGCCCGCATCTGTCAGCTACGGGCGGGGATCCCGCAAGAGAGCACCGCGTATTCGGTGAACCGCCAGTGCGGCTCCGGACTGCAGGCCCTGGCGGACGGCATGATGCAACTGCAAAGCGGCCAGGCCGAGGTGGTCGTCGCCTGCGGAACGGAAAATATGACCCAACTGCCCTACTACCTGCGCAAAGCGCGCGATGGTTATCGCATGGGCCACGGCGAGCTGGAAGATGGGCTGATCTCCATCCTTACCTGGCCGGAAGGGCCTTATCACAACGGCATCACCGCGGAAAACGTCGCGCAACGCTTCGGCATCACCCGCGAAGAGATGGACGATTTCGCCTGGTCGAGCCAGCAAAAGGCGCTGAAGGCGATCGCCGAGGGTCGCTTCCGCGAACAGATCCTGGCCCTTGAAGTGCCGGACGGCAAAAAAGCAACCCGCCTGTTCGCGACCGATGAACACCCGCGCGACACCCCGCGTGAAAAACTCGCCACGCTGCGTCCGGCTTTCAAAGCCGATGGCATGGTGACGGCGGCCAACTCATCGGGCATTAACGACGGCGCGGCCGCCCTGGTGTTGATGACCCGCCAGCAGGCGGAAAAACGCGGCTTAACCCCGCGCATGCGTATTCGCGGCTGGGCGGTTGCCGGCTGCGGCGCGGAGATTATGGGGTTTGGTCCCTCTCCCGCGACCCGACGCCTGATGGACCGTCTCAATATGGATGTTCACGCCATCGATTTAATTGAACTCAATGAGGCCTTCGCCGCCCAGGCGCTGGCGGTGATGAACGATCTGCGTCTCGATCCAGCCCGCGTTAACGTCAACGGCGGCGCGATCGCCCTCGGCCACCCGGTGGGCGCCAGCGGTGCGATCCTGCCGGTCAAACTGATGTATGAAATGGCGCGCAGCGGCGCACGCACCGGTCTGGTCACTATGTGCATCGGCGGCGGCCAGGGAATTTCTATGCTGTTCGAGCGCGAAGGCGCTTAGGAAAAGACGGCCCGAAGTGGGGCTTCGGGCCGGGCGTCGTTCGGGTCAGCACCCGGCGACAACCTGTGAGCTGACAAACGGGATTGTTGCGATCCCGGCAAGGCTTCTGACCACGAATACGGGGAAATAATAACCATGTCCGCAATAAATGAAAAGGCGGTAAACGGGACGCAGCTGCAGCGCACCCATAAAAAGATCTACCGCCATTTAATGCCGCTGCTTATCGTGGCGTACATCATCAGCTTTATTGATCGTACCAATATTGGCATGGCGAAAGCGACCATGTCGGTGGATATCGGCCTTTCCGCAACCGCATTCGGCTTCGGGGCCGGGTTGTTTTTTCTCACCTACGCGGTGCTGGAGATCCCCAGCAACCTGTTTTTAACCCGGATTGGCGCCCGGCGCTGGATCGCCCGCATCATGATCACTTGGGGGATCCTCTCCTGCGGGATGGCATTTGTCACCGGGCCTACCTCCTTTTACGTGATGCGCCTTTTGCTCGGCGCCGCCGAAGCGGGATTATATCCGGGTATTATTTACTACCTGACCCTCTGGTTTGGCCGTGAAGAGCGCGCTAAAGCCACTGGCCTGTTTCTGCTGGGGGTCTGTCTGGCCAATATTATCGGCGCGCCGTTGGGCGGATTGTTATTAAGCCTGGATGGCATGTCCGGCTGGCACGGCTGGCAGTGGATGTTCTTTATCGAGGGACTCCCTGCGGTACTGCTGGCGTTCGTCGTCTGGCGCAGACTGCCGGATAAACCTGCCGACGCCCGCTGGCTGGACAGCGACGATGTGCAGGCCATCAACACGGTACTGGCGAAAGAAGCTGAGGAAGCGCGCCATACGCCAAGCCGTTTCTCCCTGAAAACCGCGCTGACCACCCGGGTGTTTTTGTTGCTGGTGCTGATTTACTTTACCCACCAGTTTTCGGTTTACGGCCTGAGTTATTTCCTGCCGGGGATCATCGGTAGCTGGGGCCAGCTTACTCCGCTGCAGATTGGTCTGCTGACCGCCATCCCGTGGATGGCCGCCGCCGCGGGTGGGATCCTGCTGCCGCGATTCGCCCGCACGGAACAGCGTTCCCGCAGCATGCTGATGGTCGGCTATCTGGTCATGGCGACCGGCATGGCGATTGGCGCCATTGCCGGTCACGGTGTGGCGCTGCTTGGCTTCTCGCTGGCCGCCTTCATGTTCTTCGCTATGCAATCCATCATCTTTAACTGGCTCCCGTCCATCATGAGCGGACATATGCTGGCGGGCAGCTTCGGCCTGCTTAACTGCCTCGGGCTGTGCGGGGGCTTTCTCGGGCCGTTTATCCTCGGCGCGTTTGAGGACCGCACCGGCGCGGCAACGTCCGGCCTATGGTTTGCTGTCGCGCTACTGATTATCGGCGCGCTGGTGTCTCTGTTGATCAGAACTTCATCATCCCCAGGCGCCGTATCGGCGAACCAGGCCCACAGCGAAAAAGTGTAATCAGGAGGCCATTATGCGCATTGAAGTGTTACTGGATTTAAAAACCCGACTCGGCGAAAGCCCGGTCTGGGATGTCGAACTGCAGCGTCTCTGGTGGGTGGACAGCCTCGACGGGCGCCTGTTCGCCTGTAACGCGCAGGGCGGCGCGATTAAGAGCTGGGACGTGCGGCAGAAAATTGGCTCTTTCGCCCTGCGCCAGAACGGCGAAGGCGCGGTGGTTGCGCTCCAGAATGGCGTGCATCTGCTCGACTTCGCCAGCGGCGAGCTAACGCTGCTGAACCATCCGGAAGCGGACCGGCCCTTTAACCGGCTCAACGACGGCAAAGTCGATCGTCAGGGACGTTTTCTGTTCGGATCGATGGATATGCGTGAAGAGGAGCCGAGCGGCGCGCTATATCGCCTGGACGCCGATCTGTCACTACACGTGCTGAAGAAAAATATCATCGTCTCTAACGCCCCCTGCTGGAGCCCCTCCGGCGAGACGTTCTATTTTGCCGATACCTGGACGGGCGAAATCTGCGCCTGGGACTACAACACCGCGACCGGCGATCTCTCCGGAGAACGAGTCTTTTGCCGTGTCGATAGCAGCGAAGGCGGCGCGGCGGATGGTGCCACCGTGGACAGCGAAGGCTATCTGTGGAACGCGCTGGTCTACGCGGGCAAGCTGGTGCGCTACACGCCGGAGGGCAAGATCGATCGCGTCATTGAGATGCCGGTGAAAAAAGTGACCAGCGTGATGTTCGGCGGCGAAAACCTCGACGTGCTGTACGTCACCTCCATGGCACAGCCGCCCCTGCCGCGCTTCCCGGAAGACAATCAGCTGCGCGGTAGCCTGTTCGCCATTTACGACTTGGGCGTGACCGGCGTAGCGGAACGGCGCTTTGCCGGCTAAACGAACCACCGGCTCGCCGCGATAACAATAATACCCGGCGAACTGACTCTGACCCTGACACCAGGCGGCGCGCAGCATGCTGTCGCGACGCCGCGGAGAAAACACGACTATGACAACAATCAATCACACACCTGCCGGCGAACAACGTGGGAAAAAGCGGCTGGTACATCGTTTCTCCTGGGTTTCGCTACTGGTTTGCTGGCTAATCTGGGTGCTCAACGCCTACGATCGCGAGATGATCCTGCGCCTTGGCCCGGTCATCTCTAAGGAGTTCTCGCTCTCCCCGGAACAGTGGGGCAATATTGTCGCCCTGATCATGGTAGCCCTTGCGGTACTGGATATTCCCGGCTCCATCTGGAGCGATCGCTACGGTTCAGGCTGGAAACGAGCGCGCTTTCAGGTACCGCTGGTGCTGGGCTATACCGCGCTGTCTTTTATTTCCGGGATTAAAGCGATCAGCCACGGGCTGACGGCCTTTGTGCTGCTGCGCGTTGGCGTCAACCTTGGGGCCGGCTGGGGCGAACCCGTCGGCGTCAGCAACACCGCGGAGTGGTGGCCGAAAGAGAAGCGCGGCTTTGCGCTGGGCGTGCATCATACCGGCTATCCGATTGGCGCGTTGCTGAGCGGCGTGGTGGCAAGTCTGGTGCTTGCCACGTTTGGCGAAGGCAGCTGGCGCTACTGCTTCCTGCTGGCGCTGCTCGTCGCCATCCCGCTGATGATCTTCTGGGCGAAATATTCTACCGCCGACCGCATCAACACGCTTTATCAGCATATCGACAGCCAGGGGTTGACGCGCCCGGCGACGCAGGAAAGCAGCCATGTCGCCAAAGGCGAAGGGATGAAGACCTTTATACGCACCCTGCGCAACCGCAATATTTCGCTGACGGCGGGCAATACCCTGCTGACGCAAATCGTCTATATGGGCATAAACGTTGTTCTGCCGCCGTATCTTTATCATGTCTCCGGCCTGTCGCTGGCAGCATCCGCTGGCCTTAGTATTATCTTCACGCTTACCGGTACCCTGGGTCAGATCATCTGGCCCTGGCTGTCGGATAGCTTTGGCCGTAAACGAACCCTGATCGTCTGCGGTCTGTGGATGAGTATCGGCATTGCGCTGTTCTATTTCGCCACCAATATGCCGCGCCTTATTGCCATTCAGCTATTTTTTGGCCTGGTGGCCAACGCCGTGTGGCCTATCTACTACGCCATGGCGTCGGACTCCGCTGAAGAGCGCGCCACCTCGACCGCCAACGGCATTATCACCACGGCGATGTTTATTGGCGGCGGCATTTCGCCATTGCTGATGGGCTGGCTCATCCAGTTCGGTGGGGGCTGGGGAAATCCGGCAGGGTATATTTACGCCTTTTTTACCATGGCGGGATGCGCCCTGCTGGGGATGTTATTGCAGCTCATGACCATCGATAAAACGCCGCATAAAGCGCATTAATTCAGGAGAACGCATGAAGATTGTTATCGCGCTGGATTCGTTTAAGGGGAGCTGTAGCGCGCAGGCCGCCTGCGCAGCGGTAGCTCAGGGTTTGCGCCGGGTAGACAAGGCGCTGGAACTGGTCGAAATGCCCGTCTCGGACGGCGGAGAGGGTCTGCTCTCGACCCTGGCGGAAAGTCCGCTACTGAAGGGGGCGAGGTGGCAACAGCAGTGCTGTACCTCGCCTTATGGTCTCTCCGTGCAGGCGGATTTTCTGATCCTGCCCGGCGAGCGGGCCATTATCGAGATGGCGCAAAGCTGTGGGCTGGAGCTGACGCCGCAGGCGCAGCGGGATGTACGTCAGGCCAGTAGCTACGGGCTGGGGGAACAGGTAAAAGCGGCGCTGGACGCCGGGTGTCGGCATTTAATTATCGGCCTGGGTGGTAGCGCGACCAACGATGGCGGCATTGGTTTTGCCCAGGCGCTTGGCGCACGATTCTGGCGTAAGGACGGCACCCTGCTGCCGGTTCCCGCGGCGGGTCAGGACCTGGCGCATATTCAGCGCATCGATTTGAGCGAACTGGATCCGCGTTTACGCCAGGCCGAAGTCCAGGCCTCCTGCGACGTCTCGAACCCTCTGCTTGGCGAGCATGGCGCCACCTGGGTGTATGGCGCGCAGAAAGGCGCGGACGAGGCGGCGCTCAGTGAGCTGGAGACGGGAATGGCGCATTATAGCCAGCTGCTTACGCAAACCCTCGGGTTCAACGTCAGCGAACGGCCCGGCGCCGGGGCCGCGGGCGGTATGGGGGCCGCGCTTATCGCCTATACCGGCGCCACGCTGCGTCCGGGCATTGACCTGGTGCTGGAACTGCTTAACGCCGACGGCCATCTGCACGATGCCGCGCTGACGATCGTTGGTGAAGGATGGCTCGATCGACAGAGCGCCTTTGGTAAAGCCCCGGTGGGTGTGGCGGGTAAAGCGGCACGCCACGGCGTACCGGTTGTTGCCCTTTGCGGCGGGCGCGATGAGAGCAGTCGGCAATTATATCAACACCATATTGACGCCATGTGGTCTATCTGCCAGCGTCCTATGCCGCTGGCGGAGTCGATGAACACCTGCGAACTGCTCCTCGCCGACGCCGCGGAAAATGTTCTACGAACCTTTCTGAGCGGGCGGCGCGGAGAGGCACCTGAGCGGATAACGGTATGATTATTACGACAGCGCTGGCTAATGAAATTGTCGCCCGGGCAATGGCGATAATTCATCATAACGTGAACGTGATTGACCATCATGGACAGATTATTGCCTCCGGTGAACGGCATCGTATCGGCGAGCAGCATGAGATTGCCCGGGAGGTGATACGCACCGGTAAACGCATCTGTATTAACAACGCCGTGGAAGCCGCGCCTTTTCAAAATGTGCATCCCGGCATTAATCACCCCATTATCTATGACGATCGCGTGGTAATGGTGGTCGGCATCAGCGGCGATCCCGCGGCAATCAGCCGCTATGCTGAACTGGCGGTGCTCACCGCTGAGCTGCTGGTTCGCCAGGCCGTGGAGATGCGGGAAACCAACTGGCGTCAGCGTCTGCGTGATACCCTGTTTGGTCAGTATCTTGATCAAGGCGCTTCGCCCGCCGGACAGGAAGCGCTACATCGCCTGGTGGAGCTTGGTTTCGATTTTGATACGCCCCTGGTGCCGGTTGTGGTGACCGTGCAGGTCGAACAGCATCAGCTAAGCGAAATACTGAGTACGCTGCTGCGGGAGTTTTCACAGCTCGCCGGGATAAGAGACGTCATTTTGCTGGGGAGCAATGAGATACTGATCCTCACGCTAAGTGAATCCCAGGAAACGCTGCTGCGGGGTATTGAGTTTGTCCTCAGCAACCAGATTAGCCATTACCATATCGGGATTGGCGTGCAGGCGGACAGCGCTCCGGATATTCGCGAGGCCATTCGATTCGCCCGTTCGGTGATTGAGGTGGGCAGCAAAGTGCAGCCGCAGCGGCAGACCTACTATTTTCGCGAAATGGCGATGCTCTGCCTGTTCCGGGTGCTGGAAGACAGCTATATGGTCAATTTTTTTATCAATAACGTACGCCAGCTGCTTGAGCATGATTCCGGCGAAGTGCTGCTGGATACCCTGAGCAGCTTTATCGCCAATAATGCCGAGCCGGGCAAAACGTCGCTGCTGCTGGGTATTCATCGTAATACGCTCACCTACCGGCTGCAGCAGATCAAAAAACATATTCAGCTCGATCCGATGGTCTTCACCGACCTGACGCAGCTGGCGGTGTCGGTACACTGCTATCGTCGGCAGA
The DNA here is from genome assembly GCA_029267955.1 of Sporobacter termitidis. Lineage (GTDB taxonomy): Bacteria > Bacillota > Clostridia > Oscillospirales > Oscillospiraceae > Sporobacter > Sporobacter termitidis_A. The sequence continues at coordinate 20,327 of JAJUHI010000021.1, forward strand.
ACCCGCGCCAGAGCGAATGGATTGATAGCTTAAGCTAACGTACGGTAGATTCGAATTGATGCCCCATCCTCAAGGATAAGTGGCCACCATGGCCACTTCTTTCCTGCGTGGATAGGAAACTACGCTTTCGCCGACGTCGACAGCCACTGATATATCGAGGACAGATCCTGCCCGGCAAATCCCGCATCCGCCGCCTGCTGCCACAGTTCGGCGATGTTATCCAGTCCCGGCATGGTGTGCGGCTCGGACAGGGACAAGGCCAGC